>DXDP01000411.1 GCA_019115445.1 Candidatus Nocardiopsis merdipullorum | reverse complement strand
GGGTGTGCCGGTACCCGGCCGCGCACGGCACCCGCCGGGCCCGCACCTACGAAGTCCTGACCCGAGGTCGCCGCTACACCTGCTTCGACGGACCCGATCGTGTCCGTGAACTGTGGGTCCCGGTCCTGGGCTCCTTCGCAGAGCGATCGCCGTCCGTGGCGGCCGATGCGGTGGCCGCGCACGTGTTGGCCACCGGGATGTCCGTGGACCGTACGGCACTGGAGATCCGGCCTTGGCGCTACCGGGGTGGTACACCACTGCCGCTCCGGCAGAAAACCGGCGCCTCGTTCATCGACGAGGCGCCGGCCGACCGGGTACGCGTGGTGCACGTCTCCTGTCTGGACGGAGCCCGCAAGATCGGCTTCGACGGCACCGTGGACGAGGCGTCGGCGTTCTACGCCGCCGAGGGACGTGTCGCCCTGCGTGCGGTCACCGGCTCCGCAGAGCGCGTACCGGGCTCCGACTGTGGTACGTGCAAACTCCACAAAGGGTGCGATCGTCTCGTACCCGCGCCCGGTCTTTTGGGATTTCGGGATCGTACTCGCCCTCGCCGTACCTGGTCGGTCGGTGCGGGCGTGCGTGCCGCTTCCTGTCCGGCCGCCCAACATCTACGTTCCTTGGGACTGCCCGGAACGGAGCCGGACCCTGCGACGTTGCGGGAACAGAACGTGCGTGCCCACCTGGTGCGGCAGCACGCACGCACACCACGGCGTCCCTGCTCGCCCGGCACCCTGCCGGACAGATCTGTTCCGAACCTTCCGGCGGAGGAGATCGACACCGTCACCACCCTGCTGGCCGCGCACGCCCACCGCTGTCCACTACGGACCCTGCCTGCGCGGGCACCGCTGCACGCAGGCCTTCTGCTCAACGCCGAGGACGTACGTACCGACGTGCTCGTCCTGGCCCGCCCGGACCTGCTCTACCGGGACGGTGACTCATGGGTGCAGCGACGGATCGTCACCGCACAGCACGCCCCCGAGGAGGAGGGCTCTGCGCTGGTGGCCGGTCAACCGCATCTGGCGTTGGCCGTGCTGCTCTTCGCCTTCGGCGTGGTGCCTTTGGGCCGGTCCTCCCGTGTGGAGTTGGAGACCCTCGCCCCCGAAGGGGCTCACGTGCACACCGTCGATCCGTTCTCCCGGGCGGTACGTGACCAGTCCCGGCTGCTGATCTCCGAACTTGCCTCACTCTGGCACCGTGACACCGTCCATCCGCCCATGCCCGGCCGTGCCTGCCTGACCTGTTCCCACCGCCGTTGGTGTCCGGCGGCTCCGACCCCCGGCACGGAAGAAGGCGCACAAAGTTGAGTCCGTGCCCAGGAAAATCCCTCGAACCCGGGGCATGGTCCTCCCTGTGCTCGCTACCCTCCTTCACATGACACGCAGCATCACGGCCGACGACGAAGTGACGACCTCCCGACGGGCACGCATTCAGTACCACCGGCCCGGACCCGACCTGGCGGTCGCCATGGAGTGCGAACTCTGCGCCGATGAGGGCATCAGCAACCCTCCCGGGTGGGACCCCCGGCTGCGACCCCCGAAGAAGGAACGCCCCCGTGACGACACCCCTCCGCACAAGCGCATCCCGCCGATCAACCCCAAGCACATGGAGATCCTGCACAACGTGTGGGATCGGGTCGTGGAGGAACGTATCGGCAGCAACCCGGACAGTCGCCTGCTCGCACTGACCTGCGCGATACGTGCTGCCGTACGGGGCTATGCCCATCTGCTCGACAACGACATGCGTGTTCTGCGGTTGGAGGACCCTGCCGAGTGCCTGAGGGAACTGACCGCCGACGGTTGGTTGGACACCACCCCTGAGAAGGTCCTGTCCGCCGACCCCATGCACCCGGCCGTGTGCTGTCTGCCTTCCTTTCAGGGCAACCCGTGGCAGCTCGGCAACGGTGAGCGGGCCCGCGCCTCCGGGTGGCTCTCCCGGGCGCTCTCGCACAGAAAGATGCGTAAGAAACCCAACCGGCTCCGGCTCACCGGGGCCTACCTGGCGGCCTGCTCCGACCCGGACGGAAACATCGCTCTGCCCGCGGAGAAGATCGTGCAGGCCTGTTCCCTGAGCGGCCCGGTGGAACTGGTCGAACTCCTGGAGTGGTTGGTGCGTCTTCAATGCATCACCCCACCCGATCTGACCCGTGAGCGGGTGGAGATCTCACTGACCGAGGTCACCGGGTGGATGGCGCCCGTGCCCATCCCGGCACCCACACCACCGAGGATCACCCCGGCATCGACCCCACTCGATGCACCGGCCGTCGATCGTGCCCACGACCTGGTCGACGGCCGTGAGGCGCAGGTCGCACGCTGGGTGGGTACCTACCGTGACGAGCACGGGCACGGCCCCAGTTGGACCCGTGTCTGCGACGCGTTCGGGTGGCCCTCGCGTCGTGCACCGGACCGCGACGTCACCGACGAGATCTTCCGGCATCTGCGGGAGAAGGAGTGGTTGGTCGGTTTCGGGGCCCCTTTTGCCCTACGTCCCGGCCCGGCACTGGTCGACCACGGCTCATCTCGGTGACAGCAGCGCCGTACCACCCAGGCGCACCTCGGAGAACTGGACACCCTTCGGCGCGGTGAAGACCACGTAGGTGGTGACTGTCTCGCCGGGGGCGATGTCTTTTCGAAGGTGCTCCCCGGCCAGGGCCCATCCGGTGTGATCGCCGGGGAATGATGAATTCCCGTCGCTCCTGCTCAACCCTTGGTGGGACCCACATCGTGTGCGGACCAAGGTAAGAATCCACAACGTGCAAGGATGCCGCCATGTCTTCGCCACACCATCACGGTCCAGAACCCGCTCCCGCACCGGACCAGACACGCAACGTCCTGGTGACAGGCGCTTCCCGAGGTATCGGCCGGGCGATCGCCACCTCCTTCGCACAGAACGGGGACCGGGTGATCGTGCATCACCACACTCGACGGGAAGAGGCCGAGCACACACTCGCCCACCTGCCCGGCAAGGGGCACTTCTTGCTCCAGGCCGACCTTGCCGACCCGCAAGCCACTGCCGACCTGTTCACCCGGGTGCTGACATCGGTCGATCACCTGCACGTCCTGGTCAACAACGCCGCCGTGAACCTGCCGCACCCCCTCACCGAGACCTCCTACACCGACTGGCAGGACCTTTGGCGCCGCACCATGGACACCAACGTCTTCGGTGCCGCCAACGCCTCCTATCTGGCCGCCCGGCACATGATCGACCAAGGCATCGCGGGCCGTATCGTCAACGTCGGCTCACGCGGTGCCTACCGGGGCGAACCCGACCATCCTGCCTACGGTGCGAGCAAGGCGGCGCTGCACTCCCTCGGGCAGTCCTTGGCCGTTGCCCTGGCCCCGTACGGCATCGGGGTCGCCTCCGTCGCCCCCGGGTTCGTCCGGACCGAGCGGGTCGCGCACAGACTCACCGACGCGGTCCGTGCCGACAGCCCCTTCGGACGAGTCGCCTCACCCGAGGAGATCGCCGACGCGGTACTCCACCTCGCCTCACCCCGAGCCCTGTGGTCCTCAGGGGCTGTCCTGGACGTCAACGGTGCCTCCCACTTGCGCTGAGGACGTGTCCCTCAGTGAGTTCCGGTCGACCGAAGCAAGACGATTTCCGAGAACTTTCTCGTCGACAACACCGGTCATGAGCGGTTCCTCCCGACTCGTTCCCCACCGTCTTCGATCGTTGTCCACCAGATCGACCAAACCACCCCGCGTGTGCCCGGTGAAGGGATAGAAAGAGAACTACCGCGCACTCCACCAGGGGTACGCAACGCCCGGGTGTGGGTCCGGCAGAGCCCACACCGGGCCCCAGAACCCGGCCGGTTCTCGCCGAAAACCGGCCGGCAGGGCAGGCAGGAACTCTCCACTCCCCTCGAGCGCGCCTCCTGCCCGCACCCCGGCCCTGCCTCGCCCTCCCCTCTCGAGGCAGGGCCGGGCCCCCTCCGAGCGGCAAGATCAGCCGCCCTGCACCAAGGATTGGATCAACGGGCCGAACTCGTCGTCGAAGACGTGAAGGGTCTCCCGGCCACTTTCCTGATCGCTCTCCAACCCCACCGGCCGCAGGTCGGGCAGATCTTCCCGTGTCAATGAGGCCGATCCGGGGTGCCACCAAAACAGCTGCGCACTGATGGGTTTGTCCGCATCGGAGGCAAAACGCTGAGCCAACTCCTGCAGGCTCCGCATCGCGGCAACGGGGTGTCCCTGGCCCAACGGATGGGCAAGGATCACCTCGGGGACGGGGAAGCAGACCAAAGCACCGTGCGGTACCCGACCCAGGTGCCGGTTCAACGCGTGTACCTGCCCGGCCACGTAGGGGTGCTGTCCCCCGAGGTGCACCACCTGCGTTCCTTGGACATCGTGCCCACTGACGTCGACGGGCTCTTGCAAGGTTCCCCCGATCGCCTCGGTGAAGACCTCTTCCACGGGGCGACCTGTGTCCTCCAGCGCCTTTCGGGTCAACGGCTGCAGGCTTTCCGGTGAGTCCACGACGACCACTTGTCGCAGCCCCGGGGCGAACTCACGCATCACCAACTGTTCCCACACCTCCTCGGGGAAGGCAGTGACGGGGTAAAGACGCACCCGCAGCCGGCCGGTGTCCTCCGTGGCGGCGCTGGGCTGCTCGGAGGCATCGGCGAGCTGCTGCATCGCCGCATGCGCGAACCCAGAGGCATGCTCCTGGATCTGTTCGGGGGTGGCACCTTCCAGTGCGGAACGGAACCCACTGATGTCGGTACTGGCCCGGTCGCCGCCCGGTATCGGCATCACGAGGGTGTTCGGGTCCTGGAAGAAGACCTGTGCACCCAGGGCGGCGAAGGCCGCCGTCAAGGCACCTCCCACCGTGTCCTCGGGCATCGGCCCCTGCGTCTGCGGGTTTTGTCGGTCGATCTGGTTGGCCACGAAGGTGGCGAACCGGTCGGCGAGTTCACCACGCTCCTTCGGCCCGTGCAGGACGGCCCGGTCGAAGGTGCCCGCAAGGTCGATCTCTTGTGTCGTGGTCTGCCCCGGCAGGTACAGGCGCAGGCCGGTCGGTGGCAGGTATTCGACCCGTGCCCCGCGTTCCTGGCACGCCCGGACCAATTCCTGCCCGAATTCGGCGATGATCGGCCCCGTGTCGATACCACGGGCCTCCTGGAGCTTGTGCCGCATCCACTCCGGGATGTATTCCTTTGTGCGGGGGAAACGCTCCAGTTCCTGAAGGTAGGCCTGCGCGCTCACCGCAAATCGCGGATCGGGCTCGGAGTCGTATTCGTAGTCGACGCTGTACTTCATCGACTCGTGGACCGACACGGTCATCGTCAGCCAGGTGCCCGTACCTTTGTCGGGCGCGTAGAGGCCCTTCTTGAGTTTTTCCACCGGTGCGTGCACACCGTCGGGGACAGGCAGTTGGTACACCGTCTCGTCAGCGGCCCGAAAGACCAACAGGTCCTGATCATGGGCGCCGACCCGACAGGCCACGTAGGTCAGCTGTCGCCACCCTTCGGGGGCGGTATCGACCACTGCTCCGGCCAATTCCTCGAGTGCCTGCTGCTGTTCCAGGGGGTCGGTGGCGTTGGGTTCCACGGTGATGTCCGCTTCTTGTCGGGAGGAAAGTACGGTGTCTTTCTACCGCCCCCTGGGGACAAGGCGTGCCCGGTCCGAGTTCTTCGCCCTCGGTCAGAGGAACACACCCTCGCCGAAGACCTCGAACAACAAAATCATCAGGACGATGCCGAGCATGGCGAAGAAAATCACATAACAGCCCACGCTTCCGGTGGGCCCGGGGTCACGAGTGGGACCGCGGTGGATCTCGTTGGCGCCTTTGCCCTTTCCCGGTCGGCGACCTGATTTCTTCTTACGGGCGGCCATCGCTCGTCCTCACCCCTGTTCGGCTGTCGATCTTTTGGGGAAAGAGCCTACGCCACCGACGAGGCCGGGCACAGAAGGGCCTTCGGCCAAGGTTGCCGTACATCTTCCACCGAACCGTGTGTGCTGCACCGGTGGCGCTCACGGTCGCTTTTCGGTGGCACGCACAAAGCACACGGATTCTCCCAGGACGTCGACATCACCGGCCCGCCATCCCCCCTTTCGGATCGCCCGCACCAGCGTGTTGTCCGGGTGACCGAACCAGTGCATGGAGGATTCGTAGGCCGCCGGTGGAAGCGCAACACCGGTGATCTCCTCGATCTGGGCGAAGCCCATCACCACCTGTTGCCCCGGTTGCTGTGCCAACCAGTGCCACAGTTTGCGGTACCCCTCCTCCTGGTCGGTGCGCAAGGTCTCGGGGCCGGTAGCGAACGAGGCTTTCGTTCCGTGGACCGGCCTGCTGTCGGGGCCCGGCCACAGCCGTATCACGTGGTGGGTGAGTGAACTCGTGCGTCGGGCGATGTCCTTCTCGGTCCATGTTTCCTGGTCGTGCAAGGCCAGGCGGGCGTTGAGGTGCAGATGGTTCTGTTCCAGGAGCAGATCCCGTTTGCCCACCTCCCAGGTGCCGGATCGGGGATGGTCGACCACGATCCAGGGGCGGTTCGTCCTGACCGCGTCGAGCTGTTCGGGGACCAGGGTCAGGTTGCCCAGGGTGTGTACGTGTACGTCCCTGTTCCGCATCGCCTCGGGGTCGCCCAGCACGCCCTCCCCCCAGTGTTCGTGCCACTTCGGGGGCATCACGTACTCCACCGACAGGCCACTCGGGCACGGCGGCTCCTCCCGAAGGGGTGATCTCATGGCGTTTTCCAGCGATTCCAGGACCATCTCCAATCGAGGACCGGCAAGGGCCAGGGCCACAGGTGCTGTACTCAGCACCTCACGTAGTCGTAGGTCGTCGATCCACTGGCGTGAGGCATCCCGCTGTGCGGCCAGATGGTCGGCGATCACCTCACCGACCCGCTCCGGGGCGGCCTTGCCCACCTTGTTCAGGAGTTCGACGACCAACCCTTCGAGAGCTTCGATCGGTGCCTCACACAGTGTCCGACGCACGATCCAGCTCTCCAGAGCACGCAGCGCCAATTTCCGCTGCCCGGCCGGGACCCTGGAGGGTCCCGACCGCATCAGCAACAGCTGTAGCGGCAGCACCGACACCGCACCGCAGACGTCCACCGCCCGATGAGTGAACTCGCCCTCGAGGCAGACCGCAGGCATCGCTCGCATGCTCCGGTGGACCGGTGCGTCCTTGGCGATCTGCTGGAGGATGTCGGCGGCTTCCTGCCGTTGCACAAGAGCGTCGAACCCCGGGACGACCTGGTTCGGGGGAACTGGCTCACCCAGCCGCATGGTGAGCCAGACGCCGAGGAACTCGTCGACGTGCGTCCGTTCTTTTCCCTGCTTCCGCCAGTGGCCGTGGTCGAAGGGGGCCCAGAAAGTGTTGTGGAGCCACACGGTGTCGGAGCCTTGTTCCTCTGCCGCCGACAGCAACAGGTCCCGGACCCGATCGGCCGCGGAGCTCTTGTGTGTTTTGGCGGTCGAGGCCCGGCCGGTCGGGTCCAGGTCGACGACCATGACCTGCAGATGATCACGGACGGTACGGACCAAGGTCTCCAGCCGTTCCGTGGGATCGGGTCCTTGCAACCAGTGCGCGATCTGATCGGCCAAGACCGTGTGGGGGTGCTGTGCCCCTTGTGTGTTCCACCCCGGTGGTGCGGGGTGGGCCGCCGGCCTGTGTCCGTCGGGACAGGGCTCAAGAAAAACTTCGGTCTCCACCAGTGGGTCCAGGCTCTGAGCCTGTGCCCGCAAACCGTGGTCCACCGCCAGGTCGCGCACCACCTCAAGAAGCGACCGCAAGATCACCAGACACTGCCCGCCGTACACGACCTCGCGTCGACCCGGGTGTGTTCGCGGGGCAAGAGCCACCGTCCCGAACATGTACGCCCAAGGTTCCACCTGCCCCTGTTGGAACAGGCTCTTGGCACGTGAGCGCACCCTGGCCCAAGTCTCCTTCACCTGCTCAGGGAGCATGCCAAGGTCGGTACGCGGTTGCGGGAGCAGGACGTATCGGCGGCCGTGACCGAAAAGCTCTGTCGGGCCGAGGGGACAAGAGTGCACCGGGTTTCTCCTTGCCACATGCTGAGGGTGGGGGAGGAAAGGTTTCGGGAAGAGGGAAACCAGCCCCTCACGTTCGGTCATATGCCCAGAAGAAAAGGGGGAGGAACGTACCAACGCCCTGCCCTCCCCGGTTGGCGATCCGACGGTCCGGGAATGTCCCGGCCCCGGATCGTCGGATCGCCGCGCTGTTGCGACCTCGACCGCCGAACGCCTACTGGATGTCGACGGTGTGGGCCTCACCCAGCCCGAGTGGGCCGCCGAACTCGACACTGGCGGGGGTGATGTCCCCTTCGACGGTGACCGTGCCCTCGGCCCGTTGCCCGGGGCTGAGCGTGAGCGTGTCGATCTGGTCCTCGTCCATGCCCAGGCCCCCGCTGGTGTCCTTCTTGGTGCCGTCGTCGGCGACGATCGAGAAGTAGAGCGGGTTGATATCGATGTCCTCGTCGCTGTTGTTTTCAACGGTCACGAACACGCTGGTGTAAGCACCGCTGTCGTGCAGGATGCTGGGGTTGAACTCTCGGGTCTCGGCAGTCAGGACGATCTCCGATTCCTCCTCCGGTTCTTCCTCGGCGGCTTCCTCTTCCTCGGAGGTTTCGGTGCTGTCCTCCTCGGTGTCCGAGTCCGCCTGGGAACTGGGGGCACTGTTGTCGGTGCTGCCCCCGGACAGGACGGCCACGCATCCCCCGAGCAGGAACAGCATGAGGAACAGGCCACCGCAGCCAAGACCGAACTTTTTGCCGGTGGACATTGCCTGCTTCGGCGGCCGGGGGTGGCCAGAAGGGGGCATTTGGGGCTGGTTCATGGGGCGCTCCGGTCGTTGTGTGGCGGTGTGCGGTACCGCCGTGGGAGATCTGTGGTCGTTCGACGACAACAGCACATGCGTTCGCCAGGTAAACACCTGACAGAACCTTTGAATACGCTAACAGACTAGCTTCAGAAGTGTTAACTATGCAAACCTATTATCCTGGGATGTGCACACAGGGGTGCGAACCCCCAACGCCCGGGGCAGTCACAGCCCGAAGAGGACCACCACGGATGTTTTGCGAACTCGCCGGTCAAACAATGCAAGACCGAGCTCAGGACACCCCCGATGCCCACGAACCACGAACCTGTCGAGCCGACCACACCCTGGCCCAGCGTTTACACAGCAAACGGATCCGGTTACGGCACAGAAGAGCACTCCGTGTACCGTAAACATATGGACACCCGCGAACGGCTCACCGACGACGAGCAGCAGGTCACCGCCGCAGACATCGCCCGACTCGCCGGGGTCACCCGCGCCGCGGTCTCCAACTGGCGCCGCCGCCACGACGACTTCCCCTCCCCCACCGGCGGCACCTCCTCCAGCCCCCTGTTCCCGCTCGCACAGATCCGCGCCTGGCTCGAACAACAGAACAAGGGCGCAACGGAGTCCCCCGAAATACGGCTGTGGAACACCCTGCGCGGTGACTACCCCGGAAGCACCCTGGCCGGATTGGCCGACCTGGCCGAATACTTCCTCGACGACTCCCTTCGTGGGCTCAGCGACGAAGCCGCCGCAGTGGCCCGCGCCATGGCCGAGAAGACCTCACCCGAACAGGTGATCGGGGCACTGACCGAACGTTTCCTGAAATCCCACGAACGCTCGGGCACGGCCTCGGTCTCCACACCCCGCATGATCCGGGCCCTGACCGCTCTTTTGGGCGACGAGGCCACCAGCGTCTTCGATCCCGCATGTGGCACGGGCGAACTACTGTTTTGCGTGGGCTCTTCCGGCGCCGCCCGTGCAGGGCAGGACGCCGACCCCGAGGCGGCACGTTTTGCCACAGCACGCGCACGCCTTCAAGGACTCTCCTCCACCGAAATCCGCACCGGTGACTCACTGCGATCGGATCAATGGCCCGACCATCGGGCCGCCCTGGTGGTGTGCGACCCTCCGCCCACCAACCCGGACTGGGGGCGGGAGGAGCTGCTCATGGATCCCCGCTGGGAGCTGGCTCTGCCACCCAAGGTCGAAAGTGAGCTGGCCTGGCTGCAGCACGCCTACGCCCACACCACCCCCGGGGGACAGGCTGCGGTGGTCATGTCCACCTCTGCCGCCTACCGCCGCACCGGGCGCCGGATCCGGGCCGAACTGGTCCGTCGGGGACTGCTCACCCACGTCATCGCCCTACCCGCCGGGCTGGCAGCCTCCCACTCCCAACCGGTGCACCTGTGGCTGCTGCGTCGACCCACCGGCGCCGGGGACACCGCGACCGCCGTGCGTATGTGGGACCTGGGCGCAACCGCCCCCGAGGGGCCATGGACTCTGCCTCAGGACACCGGGGCCGAGGTCGCACTCATCGATCTGCTCGACGACGAGGTCGACCTGACCCCTGCCCGCCATCTGGCCCCGGATCTGGACGAGCTGCCCAAGGCCTTGGCCTCGGCTCGCAAAGATCTGCGCCGATTGGCCGGGGAACTGGGTGAGCTCCTTCCCGTACTCGAACCCGGCACCCCGGAGCGGTTCGACAACGAAGTGCGGATCGGGGACCTGATCGACGCAGGCCTTGCCGAACTTTCCGGTGACGAGCTGCGCGCGGCCGACGAACGGCTGGACACCGACTTCCTCATCGGGTTCTTGAACAGCCCCGCCAACACCCGCCGCTCCACCAGTGCCAGCGGCACCCACCGCACCGATGCCCGTACCGCGCGCGTACCGAAGATGGGTGTTCAGGACCAACGCCGTTACGGAACGGCCTTTCGTTCCCTGGCCGAGTTCGAGCGCCGCGCCAAGGAATTGGCGGCCCTGGCCGAACGGGTCACCCAACTCACCCGTGAGGGGCTCACCTCCGGGGCGCTGGACCCTCGGGACAGCGGTGAGGAAAGCTGAACCCACCCCGCAAGGGGCGGAACGACCTGCCCTCCCTTCGTAACAAGGGGGAAGTCACGTGGTACTTCATGATTCGGGTAGGGCGATACACGGGTAGGAAAGGCTGCACGTTCCCCTGTCGACACGGGCGACGGACGCACACCGGCACGGTGCGCAACCGTGTGGTCAGGAGGCTTCTGGTATGGAAGCGGTACAGATCAGCAGCATCGACACGGCCCTACCCGCCACCGCCCTGGAGCAGGCGGAGCTGCCCGGCATGTTGCCTCCCGAACATCCCGGAAGCCAGAAGCTGCACAAGATCCTGTCCGGCTCGGGGATCCGAAAGCGCCACCTGGCGGTCGATCCCCGGGTCGAGGACGTCGCCCACTGGTCCACGGCACCCCGGATGCAACGTTTCCAGGACGAGGGCCTGCCCCTGGCCAGGGAAGCGGTCCAAGGAGCACTCGATCAGGCCAGGGTCCGTCCCGAAGAGGTCGGTTTGTTGTGCCTTGTCTCCTCGACCGGTTACGGAACCCCTGGAATCGACACCCGACTGCTGCGCGACCTGGGGATGGCCCCCTCCACACAGCGACTGGCCATCGGCCACATGGGATGCTTTGCCGCACTTCCCGGATTGTCCGCATGTGTCGACTTCGCCCGCTGCCACCCACAACCCGCCGTACTGCTCAACCTCGAACTGTCCTCGTTGCACCTTCAACCCCCGCCCTGGGACGTGGAACAGTTCGTCGTCAACTCCTTGTTCGCCGACGCGGCCGTGGCCATGGTCGTCGAAGCCGACACGGACAGACCGACAAAGGCCGGCTCCGCCCCGCTCGTGCTGGACCTGGCCTCCCACACAGACCACGCGCACGAAGAACACATGACCTGGGAAGTGGGAGATCTGGGCTTCAGGATGGGGCTTTCCTCCAAGATCCCCGACCTGATCGCCGCCTGTCTGCCGGAACTGGTCACCACCCTGCTCTCCCCACACGGGTTGACACCCAAAACCATCGACCGGTGGGCCATTCATCCCGGAGGGCGACGCATCATCGACGCAGCCCAGGAGAGCCTGTCCCTCGACCCCTCCGACACCCAGATCTCACGACACGTCCTTCAGGAGTACGGGAACTGCTCCTCCGCCGGGCTTCCGCTCGTCCTTGCCGAGCACCGGAGCATCGCGCCCTTGGCCCCCGGAGAGCACCAGGTCGCCATGACGTTCGGCCCCGGCCTGACCCTTCAGACCGCCTTGTTGCGGGGCAAGTGAGCCACGTATCGGCCCAGTTCTTCCAGGGAGGACCGTGCACCAGGAGTCCGTACGTTTGCGTTCGCTGCTGGACCGCGCCGACATCTGTGATCTGCTGACCGAATTCGCTCGCTGTCTCGACGACCGGGATTTCGGTGGATATGCCGCACTGTTCACCGAGGACGGGATCCTACGCATGCCGGGGGCGGAGCACCGTGGCCGTGTCGGTCTTGCCGAGTACGTGGAGGCCGATCTGGGGCGCTACCACCGGACCCAGCATCTGGTCACCAACCACCGGGTGGAGGTGAACGTGGACCGCGCCACGTCCCGTGCTGCCATGTACGCCGTCCACCTGCGCAGCGCGGACGATCCCACCGACTGGTGGGCGGTTGGTGGCTGGTACCACCACACCTACCGACGTGTGGCGGAAACCTGGTTGATCCACACCGTGGACATCACCCCGGTGTGGCTCGACGAGGGAGGTTGAAACTTTCCTGCACCTCCTACCGGGCAGATGCTTGCACCAGGCTGTGTGGTGACATGGTCGGGATCACCTGCTCGACCTTCAGGTCGGCGCGGGCCAGCAGGGCGGTGAACTCTTCCTCGGTGCGTTCGCATCCACCCAGCAGGACGAGCATCGACAGGTCCATGGCCTTTCCCGGGTGGAAGGAGTCGTCCGGCGGCAGGATCGACTCGATGATCAGAAGTTTTGAGTCCCCGTCCATGGCTCTTCGGCAACCGCGCAGAATGTCGGTGGCCTGTTCGTCGGACCAGTTGTGCAGAACCCACTTCAGCAGGTAGAGGTCACCACCTGCCGGTATCTCACCGAAGAAGTCCCCGCTCACCACCGAACACCGGTCGGTCAGGCCCTGCTGCCGGATCCTTTCCCGTGCAAGGTCTGCGACCCTGGGAGTGTCGAAG
>DXDP01000410.1 GCA_019115445.1 Candidatus Nocardiopsis merdipullorum | reverse complement strand
CGTTTTTCGGCCTCTTCCAGGAAGGTCAGGTACTCCTTGAGGGCGTCCTTGTTCTCCCAGGCGGTGCCGTAGATGCGCTGCAATTGCGGGTTGGTTTCCTGGCCACGCCAGTAGGCGGCGGCGGTACGCATGAGTTTGAACGCCGGGATCACCCTGGTGGTGGGCAGGTGCGGGCCGCGGCACAGATCCTTCCAGCACAGCTCGCCCGTGCGCGGGTGGACGTTGTCGTAGATGGTGAGCTCATCGGCCCCCACCTCGGCCGCGGCACCTTCGGCCGCTTCGGCTGCCCCACCCTTGAGTCCGACCAGTTCCAGCTTGTAGGGCTCGGTGGCCAGTTCGGCGCGGGCCTCCTCGTCGGAAACGGTTCGGCGGTCGAAGCGCTGCCCCTGCTTGATGATCTGCTGCATCTTCTTCTCGATGCTTTTCAGGTCGGCGGGGGTGAAAGGTTCGGCGACGTCGAAGTCGTAGTAGAAACCGCTCTCCACGGGCGGGCCGATGCCCAGCTTGGCCTCGGGAAACAGTTCCTGAACGGCTTGGGCGAGCACGTGCGCGGTGGAGTGACGCAGGATCGCCCGCCCCTCCTCGGAGTCGATGGTGATGGGCTCGACCCGGTCACCGTCGGCGAGCACGTGGAAGAGGTCGCGCTGCTCACCGTTGACCAGGGCCGCGATCACGGTCCTGCCGTCTGCGTCCAACGCTTGTCCCGCAGTGGTCGTGGCCGCCACCGCACGCGTGGTTCCGGCGAGGGTGATCTGCAGCTCAGGCGCGGCGGACACGATGACTCCTAGAGGTACGTGGAATGTGTACTGACACGGGCCGACCGACCCTTGTGACGAGTGGTCGTGCGTGCCTCTTTCCGATGCTATCGGCTCCGACGTGGGGTCGCTTCGCGATGTCCACCGGTGATGTACACCACGAAGACACACAGCCTCCGTCCCCGCGATCGTTTCGGGTGGGCACGCCTGTTTCGGTCGGCGCCGAAGAGCATTGATCCTGTTCCGAGGATCGGTGAGAATCGGAATGTACACGATTTCCTTCGTCGACCGGCCCCAATGCCCGTCGCTTCGACCGAATATTGTGAGTGCATGTCACTGAGCCCACAGAACGACCCTCCGGCCTCAGGGTCGATCCCCGTCGCTCATGCCCGCACACGGCGGTGGAGAAGGTTCCGTGCACGCCTGAGGCTCTTTCGACGCCGGATGCACACACACCCGGCGCTGCGTCTTCCCTGGCGCATCCTGGTGGGCACGACGGGAACACTCATCGTCCTCATCGGGTTCGTGTTCTTCGTGACCCCGGGGCCCGGGATCGCCTCGGTCCTCCTCGGCCTGTTCATCCTCAGTACCGAGTTCCGCTGGGCACACCGCCTCATGCGTCCGGCACGCGTGTGGGCGCGCTGGGCCGAGCGGCGCGGGAAGCAGCTGAAGGACAAATACGTTCGCCGCCGTCGCGCCCGACGCAGGTCCAAGCGGGGCCTGCCTCCGGACCCCAGGAACGGCGCCGTTTGAGCAGTACACCCGCCGAACAAGGTGTCAAGGGTCGACCAAACGAAAGAAGGACCGGTTTTCCCGCGTTGGAGAACCGATCCTTCGTGCTGTGGGCGATACTGGACTCGAACCAGTGACCTCATCGGTGTGAACGATGCGCTCTAGCCAGCTGAGCTAATCGCCCTTGCACTGCCTGCTTCGTCCGTCCTCTTCGGCCGGACAACAAAAACTCTAGCGCATGTTCGGGGGTGGTCGCTCCATCCACCCCACCCGACCAACCCCAGGGCATGTGACTGAGCTCACACAAGAATTTTTTTCGGGGACGTGAACCCACCCCCGACACACCACAATCCCCGCAGTGAGCGGTATTTGCCCCTCGGAGCTCCCACCACGGACGCTCACTTTTTTACCCGCACGTGACGCGGGACACCCAACATGGGGAAATCTTTGGTTTCCCCTGGTCATTACAGTGACGAAGGATCTGGAAGCGCGCTGCGGCGCCAAGGGCAGGTCAGCTCTTGAAGAACCCGGTCCCTTCGATCGAAGAAAACCTCCGTACTCACGTCATGGTCCGCGGGGTACCGCGTTGTAGCGAGTGAGACGGCACCACCGAACCGCGCCGCACAGTAGGGCCGGATCAAGAAGAGGTTTGGCGAACATGAACAGTAGCGACACCACTGCCACCGCCGAGCTGGGGCTGCGGCTCGTGGTCCCCGAACGCACCTCGGTGCCCCTGGTCGCGCGACTCGACTACAGCGCGGACGACCCTTACGCAATCCGAGTTGCGTTTCACACCGGCGAGGACAATCCCGTCGAGTGGATCTTCGCACGCGAACTCCTCACCGTCGGGATCGTACGCCCGGTCGGCGAAGGAGACGTCCGCGTGTGGCCCTCCAAGGACGAGAGCGGAGATCGGAGCGTGAGCATCGCCCTGTCCTCCCCCTTCGGTCAGGCCGAGTTCGACACCCAGGTCCCGCCCCTGGCGGAATTCCTCCACCGCACCTACGAAATCGTGCCCGCCGGTCAGGAAGCCCAGTTCATCGACCTCGACAGCGAGATCGACCAACACCTGGCCTGAGCTCGGCCCCCTCACCGGGTCGACGAGGGGACGGTGTCGACGACGCCGTCCCCTCGTCGATGTGTTGACCGCCCCGGCCTCACGGGTCCTGGTCCTGCCGGGCCCGCTCGGCGAAGATCTGCTGCGCCTCACGCGAGATCGGCCCCGGCTCCGCCGACACCTGGCGGCCGTCGATGTGCAGAACCGGTTGCACGTCGCGCGCCGTGGAGGTCAAGAAGGCCTCGGTGATCTCCGGAAGACGTTCCATCGGTACGTCCTCCTCCTCACCCCCGTACCACTCCAGGACGAGCTCACGGGTCACACCCGCCAACGGTCCGGCCGACAACGGAGGGGTGAGCAGCCGTCCGTCCAGGACCACGAAGATGTTGCTGCCGGTGCCCTCGCACAGGTTCCCGCTCACGTTGCGGAAAATCGCCTCACTGCCACCGTTGGCTCGCGCATGGGCCAGCGCACGCACGTTGTCGGCGTAGGAGGTGGTCTTCAGACCCGCCAACGCCCCGAACTCGTTACGTGGCCACGGCGCGAGCACCACGTCCGTGTGCGGGGCGATCTTCCGAAAAGGGCCCAGTGCCACGATCACGGTCGGTTCCCCCGGTGAGCGATCCGAACCCAAAGGCCCGGTGCCGTCGGTCACGGTGATCCGGACCCGGGCGTCGTCCATCTCCGGGTTGGCGGCCACCGCACGGGCCACCCCGTCGGCGATCAGGTCC
>DXDP01000409.1 GCA_019115445.1 Candidatus Nocardiopsis merdipullorum | reverse complement strand
GATCGCCGGTCATTCCGGCGCAAACGTCACCGACGCCGATCGCAGGGCTGTACTGTCCCCGGATGATTTGGCGTATGTGATCTACACGTCGGGGTCGACGGGGCGGCCCAAGGGTGTGGGTGTTTCACATCGGGCGGTGGTGAATCGGTTGGAGTGGATGCAGCACCGGTTTGCGCTGGGTGGTGAAGATCGGGTGGTGCAAAAGACCCCGTCATCTTTTGATGTGTCGGTGTGGGAGTTCTTCTGGCCTTTGCGGGTGGGTTCGTCCGTGGTGGTGGTTTCTCCTCAGGGGCACCGTGATCCGGCTTATCTGGCGGGGGTCATTCGGGAGCACGGGGTCACCGTGTGTCATTTCGTGCCCTCGATGTTGCGTGCCTTTTTGGCGGAACCCTTGGCCGCGCGGTGTGTGGGTTTGAGGTGGGTGTTTGCTTCCGGTGAGGCGTTGCCCTCCGAGGTGGCCGAGGAATTCTTTGCGTTGTTGCCCGGTGTGGCTCTGGTCAATTTGTACGGTCCGACCGAGGCTGCGGTGGATGTGACCTGGTTCGACGCCTCGGAGGGTGTGGGTCGGGGTGGGGTGCCGATCGGTCGTCCGGTGTGGAACACCCGGGTGTATGTGCTGGACGGTTCTTTGCGTCCGGTGCCCGAGGGTGTGGTGGGGGATTTGTATTTGTCCGGGGTGCAGTTGGCTCGGGGGTATCAGGGTCGTCCTGGGTTGACCGCCGAGCGGTTTGTGGCCGATCCCTTTTCCTTGGGTGGTGAGCGGATGTATTGGACGGGGGATCTGGCTCGTTTTCGTGGTGGTGTGTTGGAGTTCGTGGGCCGTTCGGACTTTCAGGTGAAGGTGCGTGGTCAGCGTATCGAGTTGGGGGAGATCGAGGCTGTTTTGGGTGCGGTTTCTGGGGTGAGTGGTGCGGTGGTCACTGTTGCGCAGAACGCCGTTGGTGAGCAGGTGTTGGGGGTCATGTCAGTGGTTCGGCCGATCTGGAGTGGGCGCGGGGGCAGGTGGCTCGTACTTTGCCGGAGTACATGGTGCCTGCGGTGATGGTGGATGTTGCGCGGTGGCCGTTGTCGCCCAACGGCAAATTGGACCGTTCGGCTCTGCCCACACCCGACTTCCACATTCGCACAGGACAAGGAGAACAGCCCCAGAACGAAAGAGAACAAGCGATCTGCGACGCATTCACCACCGTGCTCGGACTCGACCGAGTACGTACCGAGGACGACTTCTTCCGCCTGGGTGGTGACAGCATCAGCGCCCTACGACTGATCACGAAGATCTCCGGAAACGGTTTCGAGGTCACCGTGCACGACGTCTTCTCCCACCCCACCCCGGCCGGACTGGCACGCATCGCCCGCGAACCCACCCCGGCGGAACCCGCGGAACACTCTGCGCCCTCCACACCCCTGATCTCCCTGGGCACCGACCAGATGGCCCGCCTCGAAGAACTCGGCCAAGACCCCCGATGAACCCACCCCCGGCCGTTCCCCCACGTACACAGACCCCACCGAACAAGGAGCTGAAAAACGTGTCCAGCCCCACGGCAGCCACCCTCGAGGACGTCCTTCCCCTGGCACCCCTCCAGCAGGGCCTGCTCTTCCACGCACTCGACGACGACCAACGCCTGGACGTCTACACCGTCCAGCACGTGTTCGAGTTCGACCGACCCGTCGACGCCAAAGCCCTACGCGCCGGCGCCGACGAGATGCTGCGCCGCCACCCGAACCTACGCGCCGGCTTCGCCCACGAAGGCATGGACCAGCCCGTACAGTTCATCCGCGCACCCATGCCCGCCCACTGGCGCGAAGTGGACCTGAGTGAACTCGGGCCCGACGAACAAGAGCGTGAACTCACCCGCATCCGCCGCCAGGAGCGGGAACGCCGCTTCGACCTCACCCGCCCACCCCTCATCCGCAACGTGCTCGTGCACTGCGGCCACGACCGGTCGGTACTGGTGGAGACCCACCACCACATCCTCATGGACGGCTGGTCCGGAACGCTCTACATCTTCGAACTCCTGGAGCTGTACCGAGCAGGAGGAGACCCCCGGGCGCTACCACCCGCCCGGCCCTACCGCGACTACCTGGTCTGGCTCTCCCAGCAGGACACGGAACTGGCCACGAACGCCTGGCGCGACGCCCTGGCCGGGCTCGACGCACCCACCCTCGTGGCCCCACCCGACCCGGGACGCAGCCCGATCATGCCACGCTCGATCCAGGCCGAACTGGCCCCGTCGACCACCGAAGCGCTCACCACCGTGGCCCGCAAAATCGGCGTCACCCCCAACTCCCTCCTCTACACCGCCTGGGCGCTGACCCTGCGCGCCCAGACCGGCCGCGACGACATCGTCTTCGGCAGCACCGTCTCCGGACGCCCACCGGAGATCCCGGAAGTCGCCTCGATCATCGGCCTGTTCTTCAACACCATCCCGGTGCGGATCGACCCACACCCGGCCGAACACCTCGTCGACCTGTTCGCACGTGTTCACCGACAACAGACCGACCTGCTGCCCTTCCACCACGTCAACCTCGCCGACATCCAACGACAAGCCGGGCTGGGCACCCTCTTCGACACCCTCTACGTCCTGCGCAACACCCCCAAGGACGCCGACCAGGCCCACGAACTGGAACAGGCCGTGGGCCTGGCCAGGATCACCGCGGCCGACGCCACCCACTACCCCCTCACCTTCGTGGTGGAACCGGGGGAGAGCACCACGATCTCCCTCGCCTACCGCCCCGACCTGTTCGAGGAAACCACCGCCCAACGGCTCCTCGACCGCGCCCTCACCACGATCAACACGCTGGTCGACGACCCCGAGCAGCGCGTGGCCGACCTCGACCTGCTGTCCGAGGACGAAACCCGGACGGTACTGACCGAACCCAACCGGACCGGACGCGACCTGCCCCCCGACACCATCACCCGGCTCCTGGAGAAAACCGCGGCCCGTCACCCCGAACGCACCGCCCTGGTCTTCCACGGGCGCCGCGTGTCCTTCGCCGAACTCAACGGCCGCGCCAACCGCATCGCCCGACTGCTGATCACCCAGGGCGTGGCCCCCGAAACCAATGTCGCCCTGGGGGTGCCACGGTCGGTGGACGCCGTGGCGGGGCTGTTCGCCGTCCTCAAGGCCGGGGCCGCATACGTGCCCCTGGACCTGGACCACCCGGAGTCGCGGCTGGCCGACATGCTCACCGACTCCGCCCCCACGGTCC
>DXDP01000408.1 GCA_019115445.1 Candidatus Nocardiopsis merdipullorum | reverse complement strand
TATGGAACAAGGACCACCCCCGGCCGAAGGCGAGGCCGACATCCACTGGCTGCGCAAGGCGATCGAACTCTCGTACCGCTGCCCGCCCTCGTCGACCGCCTTCTCCGTCGGGTCCGTGATCGTGGCCGCGGACGGCACGGTCCTGGGGGAGGGTCACTCCCGACGCGACGACCCCGGCGACCACGCCGAGGAGGTCGCGTTGCGAGGGCTCGACCCCGCCGACCCCCGCTTGACCGGAGCCACCCTGTACTCATCGTTGGAGCCTTGCAGCTCCCGTACCTCGCGGCCGCACTCCTGCAGCGAACTCGTGCTGACCTGGCCGATTCCCCGAGTGGTCTTCGCCTGGCGCGAGCCGGATCTGTTCGTGGACTGCGACGGCGCCGAACGCCTGAGCGCGGCCGGGCGCACCGTGGTGGAGTATCCCGACCTCGCCCAAGAGGTTCGCGACGCCAACACCCACCTGCTCAGGGTCTGGTGACTACAGGCGTTCCACATCGGTGACCCGGATGACGGCGCGACCTTCGGCATCGGACTCGGCCAGGTCCACCTCGGCGAGAATGCCCCAGTCGTGATCGTCCTCCGGGTCGGCCAGGACTTGCCGGACCCGCCACAGTTTCTCCTCCTGCTCGATCTGGAGCATGTGGGGACCACGGGCGTCCGGGCCGATACCGATCGATTCGTGCTCGACGAAGTAGTCCGCCAGAGCTTCCTCCCAGGACTCGGCGTCCCACTCGCCGTCCTCGTCGAGACGGCCCAGTTCTGTGTATGCGTGTCGAGCGGCCAACTCCACACGGCGAAACATCTCGTTGCGGACCATGACACGGAAAGCACGGGAATTGGCCGTGATCGGTCGGACCCGCTCCTCCGTCTCCTCGGATCCTTCCTCCGAAGTGGTCGCCTCCTCGGGGCTGGTGAGCTGTTCCCACTCGTCGAGCAAGCTCGAGTCGACCTGGCGTACCAGCTCGCCCAGCCACTCGATCAGGTCACGCAGCTCCTCGGTCTTGGCATCGTCCGGCACGGTCTGGTTGAGCGCCTTGTACGCACCGGCCAGGTAGCGCAGCACGAGCCCCTCGGAACGGGCGAGTTCGTAGTATCCGACGTACTCGGTGAAGGTCATGGCGCGCTCGAACATGTCACGGGCCACCGTCTTGGGACGCAGCGGGTAATCGCCCACCCACGGGTGTCCGTGCCGGTAGATCTCGTAGGCGTGGTCGAGCAGTTCCTCCAGCGGCTTGGGGTAGGTGATCTCCTCCAGCCGATCCATGCGCTCCTCGTACTCGACACCGTCCGCCTTCATCTGCGCGACTGCCTCACCACGGGCCTTGTTGAGCTGGGCACCGAGGATCTGGCGCGGGTCGTCGAGCGTGGATTCCACCACGCTGAGCACGTCCAACGCATACGTCGGTGAATCCTTGTCCAACAGTTCCAGTGCAGCCAGCGCAAACGTCGACAGCGGCTGATGGAGCGCGAAGTCGGCCTGCAGGTCCACGGTCAGTCGGGCGGTACGGCCCATTTCGTCCGGCTCGGGGAGCACCTCGACGATGCCGCCGTCCAACAGTGAACGGTAGATGGCGATCGCCTCACTGATGTGGCGACGCTGCATCTTGCGGTCGTCGTGATTCTCCGTCAACAGGTGCTTCATCGCCGTGAAACAGTTCCCCGGACGGGCGATCACACTCAACAGCATGGCGTTGCTCACCCTGAACCGGGACGTGAGCGGTTCCGGCTCGGACTCGATGAGTTTGCGGAACGTGGCCTCGTCCCACGACACGAACCCCTCGGGGGCCTTCTTGCGCACCACCTTGCGGCGTTTCTTGGTGTCGGTACCCGCTTTGGCCAGAGCCTTCTCGTTCTCGATGACGTGCTCGGGGGCCTGCACCACGACCTTGCCGATGGTGTCGAAGCCGGCACGGCCCGCACGTCCGGCGATCTGGTGGAACTCACGGGCACGCAAACGACGTACACGCACACCGTCGTACTTGCTCAGCGCGGTGAACAGCACCGTACGGATCGGGACGTTCACCCCCACCCCCAAGGTGTCGGTACCGCAGATGACCTTGAGCAGCCCTGCTTGGGCCAGGCGCTCGACCAGGCGACGATACTTCGGCAACATGCCCGCGTGATGTACCCCGATGCCGTGCCGTACGTATCGGGACAGGTTGCGGCCGAACTTGGTGGTGAAGCGGAAGGAGCCGATCTCCTCGGCGATCCTGGCCTTCTCCTCCCTGGTGCACATGTTGATACTGGTCAGCGACTGGGCCCGCTCGACCGCCTGTGCCTGGGTGAAATGCACGATGTACACCGGTGCATCGCCGTCACCCAGGAGTTCCTCGAGGGTCTCGTGCAGCGGGGTGATCCGATAGTCGTAGTAGAGGGGGACGGGCCGCTCGGCGGAGGAGACCACGGCGGTGGGACGTCCGGTGCGTTGGGTCAGATCCTCCTCGAAACGACTCATGTCGCCAAGGGTGGCCGACATGAGCAGGAACTGCGCCTGAGGCATTTCCAACAGCGGCACCTGCCAGGCCCAACCACGGTCGGGCTCGGCGTAGAAATGGAACTCGTCCATGACGACGGTGTTGATGTCGGCGTCCTTGCCCTCCGCCAGGGCGATCTGGGCCAGAACCTCCGCCGTGCAGCACACGATGGGCGCATCGGCGTTCACACTGGCATCACCGGTCATCATTCCGACGTTGTCGGTGCCGAAGATCGCGCACAGATCGAAGAACTTCTCCGAGACGAGCGCTTTGATGGGAGCGGTGTAAAAGGCACATTCGTCCCGGGCCAGCGCGGTGAACAAGGCACCGGTGGCTACCATGCTCTTACCGGAGCCGGTCGGGGTACTGAGGATGACGTTCGAGCCGGAGACCACTTCGATGAGGGCCTCCTCCTGGTGGGGATAGAGGGTGAGACCCCGCTCCTCGGACCACAAGGCGAACGTCTCGAAGAGGGAATCGGGTTCGAACTCGGCCGGAAGCACATCGATGAGACTCACAGTCTCCATACTGCCTGCTTCCGGGGCCTCGTTGGAACACTCCCGAAGCACACGACACGGCGAGTGCACGGCGTGTCATGCGACGTGTACTCGCCGTTGTCGGTCGCCCCATGGCGAGGTCGAGTCTCTTCCTACCCGACCAGGCCGAGTTCGCGGACGGTGTCGCGCTCCTCGGTGAGCTCCTGGACGGAGGCGTCGATGCGGGCGCGGGAGAACTCGTTGATCTCCAGGCCCTGGACGATCTTCCACGCGCCGTTCTCGGAGGTGACCGGGAAGGAGGAGATGAGTCCCTCGGGCACACCGTAGGAGCCGTCGGACGGAATGGCGGCGGAGGTCCAGTCACCCTCGGGTGTGCCGTTGACCCAGTCGTGGACGTGGTCGATGGCGGCGTTGGCGGCAGAGGCGGCCGAGGAGGCACCCCGGGCCTCGATGATCGCGGCACCGCGCTTGGCGACGGTCGGAATGAAGTCGTTCTCCAACCAGGACCGGTCGTTGACGGCCGTGGCGGCGTTCTGGCCGTTCACCTCGGTGTTGAACAGGTCCGGGTACTGGGTCGCGGAATGGTTGCCCCAGATCGTGAGTTTCTTGATGTCGTTGATCGACACGTTCAGCTTCTTGGCGAGCTGGGTCAACGCCCGGTTGTGGTCGAGACGGGTCATCGCGGTGAACCGCTCGGCCGGCACGTCCGGGGCGTGGTTCTGCGCGATGAGGGCGTTGGTGTTCGCGGGGTTGCCGACGGCCAGGACACGGATGTCGTCCGCGGCACCGGCGTTGATCGCCTCCCCCTGGGGCTTGAAGATGCCGCCGTTGGCCTCGAGGAGGTCACCACGTTCCATGCCCTTGCCGCGCGGGCGGGCACCCACGAGCAGACCGACGTTGGCACCGGCGAAGGCTTCCTTGGCGTCGTCGAAGATGTCGATCCCCTCGAGCAGGGGAAAGGCACAGTCGTCCAGTTCCATCGCCGTGCCCTCGGCGGCCTTGACCGCTTGGGGAATCTCCAGAAGACGTAGCTTCACCGGGGTGTTGGCACCGAGCAGCTGACCGGAGGCGATCCGAAACAGCAAGGCGTAGCCGATCTGACCGGCAGCGCCGGTGACGGTGACGGTGACGGGTGCTTTGGACATGAGGTGAACTCTCCTGACGACGATGTGCGACCCGCGAGGTTACCAACGGGTTCGACGCGGCATCGGTACCGGGTACAGGGGTTTTCGACCGGACACGAGCCGCGGCACACCACCTTAGACCGCCCTTCCGGTGAGGGCATGACCCAGGTACACCGTCCATCGCGCGTCGCAACTTCTTCTGGACGCAAACCCCGCACCACAACGGTTTCACGGCGCCGAAAGGGTGAACACACCCTGTTAGTATGACGTTTGTTCACGGCAGAGGGCCGGTAGCTCAGTAGGTCAGAGCAGGGGACTCATAATCCCTTGGTCGCGGGTTCGAGCCCCGCCCGGCCCACTCCCGTTCACCATGAAAAAGCGCCGCCGACCTGTAAAAACAGGCCAGCGGCGCTTTCCTTGCTGTCCGGCCGGCTACGGCCAACCACGGGCCTGTCCGGCCGGTTGTGGGGAATACACGTTGAAGTTCCCCTTTCTCCGCCTCGAAACGTGCGGATCAGCACCTTCGCTCCGAGAAAGGGAAGGTCCTCTCCCCGCCCGACCATCTCGCGTTGTTTTTCACGGGCGCAGCGGATCCGGCCGGGAGGATGTGGGTGCGATCCACAGTACGCCGGGCACCACCACTGTGACCGAGGAAACGATGGTGAGAAAGGCCGCAGGCACGAACCGGGGGTCGGAACACGTGCCTCACCGGTCGGACCCGAAACATCCAGGGTGAAGAACCCGGGACACATCACCGGACCACCCGACCCGCGTGCCCGTGTACAGGGGAACGCCCCAGGTCGCAGGGGTTTCCGTGCTGATCTCTCCTGTCTTTCGGGGCCGGGCGGTCATACCCGGGAAGAGCACTGCCGCACAGGACTCGGACGGGCTCTGCCCCCTTTCACCGCCTTCCCTTCCGCTCCCACCGGAAGGTGCCACGCCGAATACGTCGGTGCCCGACCCGGGTAACTGCCGGCACGATGAATCGGAACGTCATTGTCAGGACAAGGTGCTGCATGTCTCAGCAACCGCAGCCCCTTCGGCGTCGTCCGACATGTCAGTGGACAGATGCATCCGGAAAGGGTGAGTGGTGAACACGGGGCAGGCACAGCGCTCGGGGCGCCCCGAGCGGAAGAGCTGGGAGCCGCAACGCCACTTGTTGGCACGGGCTCTTTCCGCCCTGGTCGTGATCGTGGTACTGGTCACCGTGGTCAACACGGTCTCGAAGGACCCCGGTGACGAGCACGAGCAGGAGGACACCTCGAACCTCACCGCGCTGCCTTTCGACGAACACCTGGACGAGTTCGGTGTCTCCCGGGACGGAGCACCCACCGGTGACCTGGATGGAGCAGGTAACAGCCTGTCCGCCCAGGCCCTGGCCGCGGCCGGATGGCGGCCAGGTGTTTCCGTCACCCTCCTCGGCACCCCTGTGGTCCTGCCCGAGTACGGGCCGGGCCGCCCCGACCACCTGATTTCCGCCGGCCAGCGGGTGGCCCTGAAGGAGAAGCGCTACCAGAGCCTGACCTTCCTGGCCACGGCCACCCGTACCGACGCGAGCCCTGCCGGTGCCCAAGGGCGGGGACGTGTGGTCTACACCGACGGTACGGAGCAGGACTTCACCCTCACGGTGCCGGACTGGGCGAAAGGGCCCGCAGGGGATGCCGCACTCACGCTGCCCTACGCCAACAGCGAGGTCGAGACCGAACCCGGCCTCGTGGGTTCTGTACGTCTGTACGCGCGCTCGGTCCCGGTCGACCCGGTGAAGGAGATCGCCCACGTGAGCCTGCCGCGGGTCGGTGACGAGGCCGCGTCCCTGCACATGTTCGCTCTGGGCGGGCGCCCCGCAGAGCACCCCTGGGCGGGAACCTGGTACAGGGCCGGATCCGGCTATGTGGAGGTCGGTCCGTGGGAGGATCAGACCCTACGGTTGGCGGCACGTACCACGGCCGGCGGCCACCAGGTACGCATTCGCCTCGACAACACCTTCGCCCAGGAGTCGGTGACGATCGGAGCGGTGTCCGTGGCGCTGCGGGGAGAAGGCGCGGGTGTTCGTGGCGCCCCCCTGGCGCTGACCTTCGACGGGCAGGAGGGGACCACCATCCCCGCCGGAGGGCAGGTGCACAGTGATCCGGTGGAAATGCTCTTACCGCCCCACAGTGACGTGTTGGTGAGTGTGCACCTGCCCGAGCAGGTCAGGGCCGCCCCGGTGCACTACGGAGCCGCCGACACCAGCTACAGCACCCCCAGCGGTGGGGGAGACCAGACCCTTGACGACACGGGCACCCCGTTCACCGAAACCCTCCATCAGTGGCCTTTCCTCGCCGGAATCGAGGTGATGGACGCTCCCGGTGCGATCGTGGCACTCGGTGACTCCATCACCGACGGCATCCGTTCCACCCGGGATGCCCACAATCGCTGGCCGGACGTGCTCAGCAGACGGTTGGCCACCCAGGACGGCCTGCCCCAGCCACCGGTTCTGAACGCGGGTGTGGCCGGTAACCACGTCGTCACCGACGGGTACCCGGGGGAGGGGGTGTCCACCAACGCCACGGGGGTTGCCATGGTCCACCGTCTGCCCCGGGACGTGCTCGCCCAGGGTGGGGCCGAGACCCTCGTGGTCTTCGCGGGGATCAACGACCTGCGATGGGGAGCCTCTGCCCTCGAGGTCGTCGGCGGACTCACCGAGGTGGCCGAGACCGCCCGCGCGCACGACATGCGGGTGTTTGTGGCCACACTCGGCCCCTGCGGAGGTGAACTGCGATGCACGGCCGAGGTCGACGAGGCCCGCCAGTACGTCAATTCCTTCCTGCGGGAGCAGATCGACCTTCCGGACTCGGTCTTCGACGGAGTCTGGGACTTCGACGCGGTGCTTCGCGATCCGCAGGCCCCCTCCCGACTGTTGCCCGAGTACGACTCGGGGGACCACTTGCACCCGGGGGACGCCGGACTCAATGCCCTGGCGCACTCGATCGATCTCGGTGAACTCCTTGCACGTTGATCCGGGGCGGGTCCGGCTCCACGTGCCCGACAGCCGTGTTGTTCAGGCCGGGCCGGGGGCCATGAGGTCGCCCTGTTCCCGGCCATGGGTCAAGGAGACCAGCTCCGCGGGACGGTCGGTGGCGGCGGCATCGACACCCATCCCGGCCAGTCGGGCCATCTCCGAGTACTCGTTCACCGCCCAGGCCGCCACCCGAAACCCCCTGTGCTGCAGGTCTTCGACGAGTTCACGGTTCAGCAATGTGTGGTGTGTGCCGAGGAAGGTGGGACGCAGCGTGTGAGTCAGATCATCGGGTGGTGGTCCGGGCTGCTCCCAGGGCAGCAGCAGGTGCGCCCGGGTACTACGACCCCGCAGGGCGTTGAGGACCTCCACCGGACCGGTGAAGAGCAGCCGGTCGGCAAAGCCACGTTCACGCAGCAGCGTGTCGGTGGCCAGTGCCGCCTCCGGTGTGTCGGCCTCCACGAGCAGGGCCGGTACGTCACGGGTCGGAAACTCGGCCAGGACCTCCATCAGGGTGGGCACCCGATGTTCGATGTCGGTGCGGACAGTGGCGAGTTCGGCCAGGCTCAGGTCGGACACGGCTCTGGGCGGGGAACCATTCGTGGTGATCACTCGTTCGTCTGCGAGGACGGGGTACCCGTCGGCGCTCAGGTGCACGTCGACCTTGACCAGGTCGGAACCGGCGCGCAACGCTGAACGCAGTGCGGGAAGCGTATTCCCCGGAAAACGTGTGGTGTCTCCACGCAGTGCGATGGACAGCATCATGTTGTCAAGGGTGACAAAAATCGCTGCTCCACGTGAGGAAAACAAGAAAAACGTACGGATGAATGGTCGGCCGGGTGTCCGGTGCCCGAAGTGCGAGAGGTCGCACGTCCCCGATGCGCCGGTCGAGGCCAAGAGCTGGGAAACTCTGTCAAGTGGCCCCGTGGCCGCACGATGCACTTTTGAACGGCTCCAAGTGTGAGGCGAAGATGATCCCGGATCAGCGACGAGAGCACATCCTCAAGCTTCTCCAAGAGCGACATGTACTGAGTATCAACGAGCTCACGTCCATGCTGTCCGTGTCCCACATGACGGTTCGACGTGACATTCAGGCTCTGGAGAACGACGGCAAGGTCCTGTCGGTGACCGGTGGGGTGAGGCTCGCCGCGCGACTCAAGAGTGAACCCTCCTACCTGGCCAAGGCCCAGCTGGAAGTACCCGCGAAGCGGGCCATCGCGCGTGAGGCCGCAGGCCTGGTGCGGGAGAACTTCACCGTCTACCTGGACGCGGGCACAACCACCCTCCAGATGGTCCCGATGTTGACCGACAAGGTCGGCCTGACCGTCATCACCAATGACTTCAACGTCGTGGGACACCTGATGGAGTACCCGAGCATCGAACTCATCCACACCGGTGGGGTGGTCTCACATCCGGATCATTCCTCGGTCGGGCGTTTCACCGCCGAGTTCCTGCGTCAGGTCAACGTCGACCTCGCCTTCATCGCGAGCAGTTCCTGGGACGCCGAGCGTGGCTCGACCACCCCTTCCGAGGCCAAGGTCATCGCAAAACAGGAACTGTTGCGCATCGCCTCCAAGAGCGTCCTGGTCGTCGACAGCACCAAGTACGGCAAGTTCGGTACCTTCCGGGTGGCGGGTCTGAAGGAGTTCGACCTGATCATCACCGATGACCGGTTGCAGCAGTCGACCGTGGACGAACTGGTCGAACGCGAGGTACGACTCAAGCTCGTGGGTACCGAGAACCCCTAGGACACGTGGGTGTGTGCGGTGGTCGGTGCCTGTTCGGTACGCACGTACCAACGGGTACGCATGAATGCCGTGGTGACCGTGAGTGAGATCAGACCGCCCAGGGTGGCCAGAGCGAACGCGCCCTGGTAGCCCTGGGCGTCGGCGAGCGCGCCGGCCGACATCGAACCCAGGGCCTGACCGAGGATCAGGCTGCTGACGATCACGGCCATGGTCTGGGACATCCGTCCGATCGGTGCGGTCCGCTCGGTCAGGCCGAACAGGCTGACAAGATGTGGTCCGATGGCCGCACCGAGCAGGAAGACGGTGACCGCCAGGGTCGGTGCAGTGTGCTGCAGGTACAGGGGCAACGTCAGCAGCAACAGGGCACCCGCCGCGATGCGGGTGCGCGTGGTGAGGGGAAAGTTCACCGGGACGGAGGCCATGAGCAGCCCGGCGACCGCGCTGCTGATGCCCATGACGGCATACATCAAACCGGACAGGTTCTCGTGCCCGAGGGAAGCGGTGAAAGCAGTGACCCCGGTGGACATACCACCGAAGAACATGCCCTGACAGAACATCGGGATCACCACCACCATCAGGGCGGGTGTGATGATGCGGCCCCCCGTGCCGGGCGCCGGTCGTGTTCCGGGTGGTGCCGTCGGGTGCAACGCGAACACAGCTCCGAACACCCCGATGAGCACGGCCGCACCGAGCACGCTCGCAGAAGGGGACAAAGTCACGGTGAGTACCCCGACCAGGGCCGGGCCCAGGACGAAGGACGTCTCGTCCAAAACCCCTTCGACCGCCATCGCAGCCGCGATCGAACGTTCCCGCTCCGCACCACGGGCCGTGCTCGTGCGGATCAGTCCCACCCAACGGGTACGCGCCATGGGACCGATCTGGGGCATGCACATCCCCGCCGAAGCGGCCTGCGCGAGCAACAGCAGCATGGGTGCCTCCGCCAGGACGGACACCACAAGAGCACAGATCAGGACGGCGTCCACCAACGCCATCACCAGGACGGGCACACGCTGGCCGTGGCGATCGGCGAAACGGGCGATGACGGGGCCTCCGAACGTCTCTCCGAGAGCGAAGGCCCCCGACAGCAGACCCGCCGCGGCGACGCTGCCCGTCTGCACGGTGACCAGGGTCAGCATGCCGATCAAAGACATCGACACCGGCAGCCGGGCCAGGAAGGTCGCCAACAGCAAGGGCCACCCTGCGATCCGATGCATGCGTCGCAGGGTCTCCAAAGGTGACATACGCCCTCGTCCAGATCGGTGGCGGAACATCTCCTCCCGGATGACGGCACAGGAACCGGGTCGCGGCGGTCACTCGGGGACAAGGCGCCAAGAACCACAGGACCTTTCAAGTGCTCGCGGAGCGGTCCTGTGCACGCGCCTCGTGCCCGACGCGCAGGCTGTCGCCGGAGCGGGTGCGGACGATCGTGGAGGTTGATGACATCCTACTTCCGCCCGGACGTCTCCGGCGCGATTTTTGCCCGTGGCCACTCGCAGCCCTGGCCCATGGAGCTCTGGCCCATGAGTACCGGCCCATGGAGCTCTGGCCTATGAGGTCGGCCTGGTGGGCCGTTCCGAGGCCTGAGTGTGTGTGCCCCGTTGTTGCTTCGGAGGCATCGGGGCGGGCCTTCTCAGCCCGGCGGCGCGCAGCCGCAACACCAGGTCTTGACCGCTGACGTGTTCAGCGCCCAGTTCCAGGGCTCGGGCGTGCAGGTGCTCGGGGACGTCGTAGTGGTCCCGCTCGAAGGCGCGTGGGGGCACGCCCAGTTTCCGCGCGAAGGCGTGCAGCTCCTCGTAGGAGTGATCGCTGACCATGTGGGCGAAGAGCCACCCGCGGGGGCCGGGCCAGATCGGGGTGTCGATGAGAACGCTCATGTGTTGTGGGGAACGGTGACGGCGCGCCAAGGCACCGGGCTGGACAGGATCATGGTGCTGGAGGGACGACCGTGGTCGGCCAGGGTGTCGATCACCTCCTCGAAGTGTTCCATGGAACGCACCGCGATGAGCAGTATGCAGCAGTCGTCACCGGTGACGCGGTGCACCTGGAGGATCTCGGGCAGCTCCAGCGAGGAGCGATGGCGCAGGAGGCAGTGTGCGCCAAAGCACTCCATGCGTACCAGTGCGGTGACGGGAAGGCCCGCTGCGGTCGGGTCGACGTGCGCGTGGTAGCCGGTGATGACGCCGCGGTCGGTCAGTCCACGAACCCGGTCGGCCACGGCGGGGGCCGACAGGTTGATTCGGCGTGACAGTTCGTTGAACGACAACCGGCCGTCCGCTTGGAGTTCGGCGAGGATGCGGTGATCCACAAGGTCCAAGGGCGCTTCGAGTCGGGAGGCCATATTTTACGTTTCCTCAGTGGAGAAGGAACAAACGTTACGAATGCTAAGTGAATCTGCCTATGGGTGCTTCGATGCCCATTCTCCAATCAGGATTTTTGTCCCATGATGTGACCCCAGTACCAATACCTGCCCACCCACCGTGATTCGAGGAGGGGTCTTCATGCTCTCCAACGCCGCTCAACAGTGTCC
>DXDP01000407.1 GCA_019115445.1 Candidatus Nocardiopsis merdipullorum | reverse complement strand
CAGGAGTTCGGTACGCCGGTGGAGCACCCGGAGCGTTACCGGACCAACTCCCCGCACCTGCACGCGGCGAAGATCCGCACCCCGATGCTGGTCATCCACGGGGACAAGGACTACCGGGTGCCGATCGGTGAGGGCCTGCGGCTGTGGCGGGACCTGATGCTCCACGAGGTGGACGCCAAGTTCCTCTACTTCCCCGACGAAAATCATTGGATCCTCACCCCGGGCAACGTCCAGGTGTGGTATCGGACGATCTTCGCGTTCCTGGACCACCACGTCTTCGGCAAGGAGTGGGTCAAGCCCGACCTGCTGTGAAGGGAAGGGGAACCGCGGGGGCGGTTCCCCTCGGGCACGGCCCGTGGCGGCATAGAGTGCGGAAGGAATCCGATCGACCGTAGCGGGCCGACCGGCCCCGACGTGGAGAATTATCTGTGACCACCACTCAGTTCGCACCCGACCCCCGAGCCTTGTGCGAAATCGCCGTACGGGTCGCCGCCGAAGCGGGGGAGCCGGCCGCCGAGGGCCAGGAGGGCATCACCGTTCTGCACACCAAGTCCAGTCCGACGGACGTGGTGACGGAGATGGACCGGGCCACTGAGGAACTCATCCGATCCCGGTTGCTGGCCGAACGGCCCGGAGATGCCTTCCTGGGTGAGGAGAGCGGTGACGAGGACGGCACGAGTCGGGTGCGGTGGATCGTCGATCCGATCGACGGGACGGTGAACTACCTGTACGGCTCACCGGACTGGGGGGTGGCGATCGCCGCCGAGGTCGACGGTCAAGTGGTGGCTGCGGCAGTCAACCTTCCCCGACGCGGCGAGATGTACCGGGCCGTTCTGGGTCAGGGTGCGTTCCTCGGACAGGAACGGGTGACGGCGCCCGAGACCGTGCCGTTGGACCGGGCCTTGGTCGCGACCGGGTTCGGCTACTTCGCGGAACGCCGTGTGCGGCAGGCCCAAGTGCTGTTGGACGTCATCCCCAGGGTTCGGGACATCCGGCGTACCGGGTCGGCCGCGGTCGACCTGTGCGCTTTGGCCGTGGGGCGTTACAACGCCTACTACGAGCGCGGGTTGCATTCCTGGGACTGGTCGGCCCCCGGGTTGATCGCGAGCGAGGCCGGTCTGCGGGTCGGTGGCCTACGAGGTGGGCCGCCCAGCAACGACATGGTGATCGCCGCACGCCCCGAACTGTATGAGCAGATCGATCGGATGTTGCAGGACTTGGGGGCCGACTCCGACGGTTGAGTCCGGAACACGACGGAGGGCGGGGTGGTTTCCCCCCGCCCTCGTGAGGCCGTCCCGGTCGAGTCGATCCGGGCGACCTTCTTTCACTGGCGTAGCGCCCTCAGGCGCGGGTGTCGACGCCGTTGCGATCGGCGAGGCGGTACAGATCCTCGAGTTCCGACGCATGGGTGTCGGCGAGGAAGTCGTCTCCGGCGGCCCGAGCTGATTCAAGAGACTGGTACGTCTCGTTGATCCGGACCTTGATCTCCGCGAGGAACTCGCCCATTGCACCTCTTCCAGGGGTAGACACCGGGACACAGAGGTGGCCCGGTGTGGATCCGTCGTGCGCAAGCCGAAGCATGCGCGGTCGAATGAAGTCACGTCCCTGTGACATGCGTAAACGTCGCGGTCCGGTGTGTGACCGGGGTCCACGCGTGCGCTTACTAGCTGTACCGCACAGCGGCGAGGTCCAAACCACTGCCCCCCATGTGTGAAGTTTTCGTGATGGGGACAAGACGTGCCCCTTGTGGGCCGAGGATGGAAACCCCCTGCTCGGGACGGTGGATGACCGATGGGGTTCGTGGGTGGGAGGTGGTGCGCAGACCCACGTGGTGTCGGTACGTGGCGAGCAAGGAGTGGGTCATGACACATTCATTTCGTGGGCCCTGGGCTTACTCGATTCTTATTCTGGATGTGTCAGTTTTGAGATGTGCGGGGATGAGTCGTCGCCGGCGGTTGGGGGATTCGCCGGCGGCGGCCCCCCGCACCAAGGGAGCCGAGTCCTCGGTCCAGCGCCCGTGATCACACGTGGGGCGGGAGACGAACCCGACCCACTCAAGGGGGCGAAGCGGCGGGTTTACCGTCTGCTTACCCTGACTGTGAGTCAATGGATGACGCGGCCGGGCTCAAGAACGCCGCTGCCGGTGTGTTGGGGGATGCGCCGGCAGCGGCCCCCCTTTTTTCAAGTGCCGATGCGAGAAGGACAACGTGCGCGTACTCGTGGTCGAAGACGAACGGGTTCTGGCAGACACCGTCGCGGTGGGGCTTCGCCGAGAATCCATGGCGGTGGACGTGGTCTATGACGGCGACACAGCCCTGGAACACCTTGCGGTCAACGACTACGACGTCGTCGTCCTGGACCGGGACCTGCCCGGCACCCACGGCGACGACGTCGCCCGCTCCCTGGCCACGGACGGCTACACCGGACGTATCCTGATGCTGACCGCCTCCGACGGGGTGGAGGACAAGGTCGAGGGTCTGAGCATCGGTGCCGACGACTACCTCGCCAAGCCTTTCGCCTTCGCCGAACTGATCGCGCGTGTGCACGCCCTGGCTCGCCGCGCCACCCCACCACTGCCCCCGGTCCTGGAACGCCACGGAATCACCCTGGACCCGGCCAACCACAAGGTGTACCGAGACGGTGAGGAACTCTCCCTGACCCCGAAGGAATTTGCGGTGCTGCAGGTGCTCATGCGCGCTCAGGGCACCGTGGTCAGCGCCGAAGGGCTGTTGGAGAAGGCCTGGGACGAAAACGCCGACCCCTTCACCAACGTCGTACGGGTCACGGTCATGACCTTGCGCAAGAAGCTCGGTGACCCCCCGGTGGTGCAGACCGTGCCGGGGGCGGGATACCGACTGTGAGACCGGGTGAACGACCTGAACCGGGCCAGGTCGAACCCACACGCCCCGGAGACACCGGTACCTGGCGGCGTCTCACCGAGCCCGCAACCCCCCGGGAGAGCGGGGAACGCAGCGCCGCATCGGAGCATCTGCACCGCTTCACGGACAATCTCAGCCTGCGAGCCCGGCTCACCCTGATCTACGGGATGCTGTTCTTCGCGGCCGGTTCGGTGCTGGTCCTGGTCAACTACCTCATCGTGGCGCTTTTGCTCAACGCGCTGCTCACCGAGGACAGCGCCGCCGAGCTGCTTGCGCACCGCGACCTCATCGAAGAAGTTCTCACCCTCGTCACCCGCTTTTCCTTGCTGGCCCTGTTCCTGGTGGGACTGCTCGCCGTCGCTCTGGGGTACGTGGTGGCCGGTCGAGCGCTGTCACCGCTGCAGAAGATCACCCGTATCGCCCGACGCCTGTCCGAAAGGTCCTTGCACGAACGCATCGCCCTGTCCGGCCCCGAGGACGAGATTCGTGAGCTGGCCGACACCTTCGACGGAATGTTGGAGCGCTTGGACCGTGCCTTCGACGGTCAACGTCGTTTCGTGGCCAACGCCTCACACGAGCTGCGCACCCCCTTGGCCATCAGCCGGACCCTTTTGGAGGTCGCCCTCAGTGCCCCGGACGTGTCGTCCGACCTGAAAACGGTCGGCCAGACCCTGTTGGAGACCAACGCCCGACACGAACGACTCATCGACGGTCTGCTGCTCCTGGCCAAGAGCGACCGCGAACTGGAGGTGCGGGCCCGGGTGGATCTGGGGGAGGTCGTCGGCACGGTGCTCAGCCAGATCGACGGCGAGCTGGAGGAGAACGATCTGACCCTGCGCCAAGACCTGAGACCGGCCCACGTGTTGGGGGACCCGGTGCTGCTGGAACGGCTCGTGGGCAACCTCGTGGAGAACGCCGTGAAGTACAACGTCGAGGCAGGGGAGATCACCATACGCAGCGGCCTGTACGAGGGTATGCCCGCCGTGCAGGTGGAGAATTCGGGCAAGGTCATCCCCGCCTACGAGATCGAGGGACTCTTCGAACCCTTTCGACGCAGTACGGGTGACCGGCTCGATTCCGGGCGCAGCGCGGGCCTGGGGCTGTCCATCGTCCGCTCCGTGGTGCAGGCCCACGAAGGCGTGGTCACCGCATGGCCCCGAGCAGGTGGGGGCCTTGTGGTCACCGTCTGCCTGCCCGCTGTGGAAAGCCCCGAGCGACGCTGACCGGTTGACCGCTGTGATCGCCCCACCACGGCCTCGAAACTCCCTCGTTACCGAGAAATGGGATTGAGCTGCACAGCTCCCCACTTCGTGGTATCTATACGTGTTCGATGACACACACACCCGTGTAACGAGCATGGACCGGAGGTGGGTATGCTTCTCCGGGCGTGAGAACGGGGGGAACCCTCCTGACGTGGGTATGCCCTGTATTTCGGCCACGGTGAAGGATACGTTCCACGCTTGTCCGACCAATGGGCAGAAACAGCTTTACGGGGTCTACGAGGCACTCGGCGCTGGGTAGTACTCAGAGAACCGGTCACGGAGGTGGCCACAGTGAGTGGCCACTTTCGGTCACGATCCAGTGAAAACACTGATGACCTGTGGGCACTGATCCGGGAGGGACACGATCCACCGGCAAAGGGAAAACTCATGGGCCGAATCGGGCACAAACCAAGGTCTCTCGAGCGTTACACCCGCGCGACGAGGCACTGAACGAGGGGGATGGAGTTAGCAGAGATGGCGACCGATTACGACAGCCCGCGCAAGACCGATGAGGACATCAACGAGGACAGCCTTCAGGAGCTGCAGGCACGACGCGTGGACAAGGGCACCGGCACCATCGACGTCGACCCCGACGAGGTCGCCGAGGGCATGGAGCTACCGGGTGCGGACCTGTCCGGTGAGGAGCTCGCCGTGCGCGTGCTTCCCCGCCAGGCCGATGAATTCACTTGTTCACGTTGCTTTCTGGTGCACCACCGCAGTCAGCTCGCCGAGCACCGCAACGGCAGGCTGGTCTGCAAGGAGTGCGTCTGATCGGATGTCCATGGGCCGTCCGGAACCGGCTTTTCACGGGACACGCAAAGAACAGAGGGTGAGTTCCCTCCCTCCTCTCCCGTGCCGGCTCCCCAGGCGGCCCGGCGTCCGAGGACGACGACGGTGGACGGCTCACTGCACAGTCGCTGTGCGATGAGCCGTCCACCGTCGTCCTGATTCTGACGGGGCGGAGCAAGCCCCTCACCGTGACGCCGTTCAGGAACCGTTCTCGGCCCGGGGCGTACCGGAGAGCTGCTTGCGTGTGGCACGCACGGCCAGTACCCGGGCCACCTCCACACCGACACCGGCCACGACCGCCCAGCTCAACGCACGGCCGAGCCCGACCTCGGGGGATTCCAGGTCGGTGGGGGGTTCTTCACCGGTCGCACGGGTCCAGGCGAAGGTCAGGGCCTTGCGCGTGACGAACTCCGCCGCGAAACCGGCCACGAAACCGAAGAGCGCGGGAGCGATGTCACCGCCGTCCTTCTTAGCCATGTGAATCGTTCACCGTTTCTTTAGTGCCTGCGATGGTGCGTGGTCGTGGACCGTGCACCGTCTTCGTAACGCATCCTGTCATGGGAGGGCCCCCGACGCAGTGCTCGGTGCCGCCCATGTCGCCCTCGGGTGGGGCGGACGAGCAGGGAGCGAGCAGACTCCGAAGAGCACTAACATTGGACCCATGACCAACCGCTCTCATTCCTTCCGCATGCCCGACAAGCCTTCGCTGGACGGTATCGAGGCGAAGTGGGTCGACGTATGGGATGAGTCCGGCGTCCACCACTTCGACCGCACCGTCGAGCGCGAAGACGTCTTCTCCATCGACACGCCACCGCCCACGGTCTCGGGATCGCTGCACATCGGTCACGTGTTCTCCTACACGCACACCGACACCGTCGCGCGTTTCCAGCGCATGAACGGCAAGGCCGTCTTCTACCCGATGGGATGGGACGACAACGGCCTGCCCACCGAGCGTCGTGTCCAGAACTACTACGGTGTGCGC
>DXDP01000406.1 GCA_019115445.1 Candidatus Nocardiopsis merdipullorum | reverse complement strand
GGCGGGTGCCGTGCGCGGCCGGGTACCGGCACATCCAGGGGTCGGGGCAGGGCGTCAGGTGAGGGCCGTCGGTCTCGGTACGGGAACGGGTCCAGACCTTGGCCGCGTGCTGGACCCAGGTGAGCAGCCCTTCGTGCAGCGGGGCGACCGGGGTGCCCAACACGTTGCGGGTGTTCTCTCCGGGCACCGGCAGGTGTGCGGTGGCCGCCTCCACCGACCATCCTCGGTGTTCCACCAGGTCCAGGGCGGCCTGGAGGGCGTCGAGCGGTGCGTTGCACAGCGGGGTGGGTTTGACCGGGCCGGGGCGAAGGACGGCACGGTCGGCCGTGGTCCGACGGTGCGTGGGGCATCGACCGGTCGGGAGCTCAACGGTGTCGTGGACGATACGTACCACGCTCGCGCGTTCGTCGTCCTCCTGCGTCCAGCTGGGCATGGGGTCCCTTTCGGCCGTGGGTGTCCGGTCACCCACCATGATGGGTCGGATCGTTCTTGTGTGCCGTGGGCCTGTGGACAACTTCGCACCGGGGTCAAAGCACGGCCTCGTCGACCTCCGAGGTGCGGGCCGCCTGGGCCAGCTCCGGTCCCAATTCCTCGGTGGCGAGCAGTTTCAACACCCGTTTGGCCACGGGGTGCTCGGTCAGGCACATCGCACGGACGACGTCCTCGGCGTGGGGTGCCAGACGTCGGCCCTCGCTCGCCGGGATGTTCTGCCCCCTCTCCCACAGCATTGCGTACTCGTCCAGCAGTGCCCACACCTGCGAGTGCTCGGTGGGTGGGCCGTCGAGCCGGTCACCACGGGCCCGACGTACCCAACCGCCCACGACCGGGTGGTGGACGTGGAAGGCCAACACTTCCTCCAGCTCCTGGTGCAGGCCCAGGAGCTCGGCCATGCGTGAGCGTCGATGCCAGGCCTCGGGGACGGAAGAAGCTTCCACGAGTTCACCCACCGCGGTGTGCAGCGAGGTCACCGCCGCACGTGCCGGCAGCCAGCCCCGCAGCACGCGCTCGGTGTCCACCGGGCGTCCGAACGAGGGCAGGTCCAGGGCCTGACCCGCACCCATCAACTCCAGAGCCGGCAACAGGGGAACATCGGCCCCCGACCGGTTCAACTGACGGACCATGAAGTGATCACCCAAGCAGGTGATGCGGAAGTTTCCCGGAGTGGGATTGTCCACGGCACCGAGCCCCTCCAGAACCGCCAGCACTTCCCGGACACGTTCTTCGGGCTCTGCGGTGCGGACACCAAGATTTTCCCCTCCTCCGTAGACCGCGACAAGATCCGCGGGGGTACGGTCACCACCGTGCACGAACAAGTCGGTGAGCAGCAAAAAGGCCGTTGGGCCGCGCAGGTCGCCCAGAGCCAGGAGGGAATCGGCCCAGGCGTTGGCCACAGAACCGGGCACACCCTGACCCCAGGACGTGGCCGCCGGGCCGGGCAGGACATGCGTGTAGGTGGTGCGTAGCAGACCTGCCTCACGTGCTGCGACGAACGTCGGATGCACCCGAACGGGGTCGATACCCATCGCCGTGGCCGCGGCCACGGTGTCTTGAGCGGTCAGTTGGTCGTGGGGACCGTCGGTTTTCAGTGGTCGCCGGTCCCCGACCCACACGGTCAGGCGGGCGGCATCGGCCAAGGGGATGCACATGCGAGCACGGTTGTCCAGCTCCGTGGGAAGGGCGGGCACGACCGGGGGCAGCGGCTCGGGAGTGTCCCCGTCGGCGCCGAGTCGCCGAAGGAGGGCACGTGCTGCCTCGTCGATCGTTTCGCGTGCTTTCGGTGGAGTGGTTTTGGGGGACAGGTCGACCGAGGCGATCGCCTTGCGCAGTTCGCGGGGGCTCACCCCAGAGCTCAGGTTCCCTCGTGCCACCAGATGATCGCACCAGGTCAACCAGGTTTCACGCAGGTGGGTGGGCCCATTCCCGCGGGTACGGGCCGTACGTGCGACCTCATGTACGTCGTCGACCGACCAGTCACCGGGCTCCGGCGCCCCCGCGTCGAGGTGGGCGTGGAGGAGAAAGGTAAGAGTCTCGGTGTCGAGAGGGGGCTGTGGGCGACGCTCTCGCGCCCAGTCGAGGCACGCGCGGACAGCGGATGAGATGCGCTCAGTCATGGGCCTATCACTGTAAGTAGTGTCTGTTGTCGAAATGGCAACAGGTTAACCAAGGCGGGCCCATGTGCGCGGAGAAACCGAGAAATCGCCTCCTTTCAGTGATGACTCAGGGCTCGTCGGTGACGAGCAGCACCTCCAAGGTGCGTGGGCCGTGGACCCCCTCCACCCGATTGAGCTCGATGTCGCTGGTGGCCGAAGGACCACTGATCCAGGTCAAGGGACGTGCCGGATCCAGGAGCCGCACGGCCTGGGGCACGGCGTCCACGACCTGATCGGTGCGTACAACACACAAGTGGTGATCGGGCACCAAGGTGATGGCACGCCGGCCCTGATCGGAACTGCCGTCCAACACGATGGTGCCGGTCTCGGCCACGGCCACCGCGCACCCGGTCACCACACCGTCGACCCTGTCCAGTTCGGCCGGGGTGAGTGGTTCCTCCACGGAGTCGGTCAGGTACTCCACCGAGGAGGCGGAGAACCACTCCTGTGGAGCCCCGAAAGGCACCACGACACGTTCTGCGCCACGACGCTCCAACGCTGCGGCGACCTCTGCGGCAAGGTGGTCGGACCCCACGCGGCGAACCAGGGCACGATAGTCACGCAACCGGTCCTCCAACACGGTCAGGGTCGGGCCCGCCCCGTGACTGTCGGCGTAGTTTTGCTGCGTGAAACGCTCCACGGGCTCGTCCGCGGGTACGTCGACCAGGGCCGCGCGGACCCGG
>DXDP01000405.1 GCA_019115445.1 Candidatus Nocardiopsis merdipullorum | reverse complement strand
GCTGGCACGCGAGCGCGTTCCGCAGGACATCGCCTCCTTCATGTTGGGTTTCACCGACAACCCCGCCGTGTTCCTGTTCCTGGTCAGCGCCGTACTGCTTCTCATCGGCAGTGTGCTGGAACCCATCGCCGCCCTGGTCATCACCGTCCCGGTCCTGCTGCCGATCGCGTCGCAGTTCGGCGTGGACCCGGTGCACTTCGGCGTGATCGTCATCATCAACCTCATGCTCGGACTGCTCACCCCACCGATCGGCGGAGTTCTCTTCGTCCTCGGTTCGGCGACCCGCACCCCGATGCACGAGGTGTTTCGAGGCACGGCCCCGTTCCTGCTCCCCCTGCTGGCCGTCCTCGTACTACTCATCCTCGCACCGCAACTCGTTCTGTTCCTGCCCGAACAACTGAGCCTTTAGCACCCGCAACACATTCCCCACGAACCTCAAGAAAGGGCCCAAGATGCACATCGCGCTCCGGCGAGCGGCACTCATCTCCGCGACCGCCCTCGTCCTCACCGGCTGCGGTGCGGACTCGGGCGAGGACGCCGCACTGACCCTGACATTTGCCAACAGCTACACCGACGACCACCCGCACACCCGCTGCGGGATCGACCTCGTCGCCGACCACGTGGAGGAGGCCGACGTCGACGTGGCCGTCGACACCTTCCCCAACAGCCAACTGGGTGACAACACCGAGACTTTCGCCTCGGTGATGTCCGGAGACATCGACATGGACGTGCAAGGGTCGGCCGCGCTCGGCTCCGCGTACGAACCCATCGGAGTCTTCGACGCAGCCTATGCCTTCGACGACGCCGATCACATGTTCTCGTTCTTCGATTCCGAGGCCTCCGAGGAACTCAAGGAGAACTTCGAGGAGGCCACCGATGTCAAGATCTTGGACCTGTGGTACTTCGGTGACCGCCACTTCACCGCCAACGAACCGATCCATACCCCCGACGACCTGAACGGTCTTCGTATGCGGTTCCCCGATTCCCCGATCTACCTCGCCAACGCCGAGGCTCTGGGGGCAGAACCGACGGCAGTTGCCTTCGAAGAGGTCTACATGGCTCTTCAACAGGGCACCGTCGACGGCCAGGAGAACCCGATCGCGACCATCGACGCCGACAACTACACAGAAGTGCAGTCGCACGTCAGCATGACCGCACACCAGGTCGGCTCTCAGATGATCGTGGTATCCGCCCAGACCTGGGACAGCCTTTCCGAGGAGCAGCAGGAGGTGCTGCAGGAGGCGGTGAGCTCCGTGCGTGAGGACAACCGTGCCTGCATCGAGGAGGCCGAGGAGGAAATCCTCGGCGAGTGGGAGGCCGGCGGAAACGTGGAGGTCGTCGACGACGTGGACGTGGACACCTTCCGCGACCAGGCCCGCACCCACTTCGAGCAGACCCTCGACGGTGAGGCGCTGGAACTCTACGAGTCGTTCCGCGACTTCCGGTGATCCCGTGGCCGGCGGCCGCAAAGGCCGTCGGCCCGCCGCCTGCGGCATGCAACAGGCGTGTCCACGACAGTAACAACGGAGTTTTCATGCGGCGTTCCATCGCCACCGTCTCGCTGAGCGGAACCTTGGAAGAGAAGCTGGAAGCAGCCTCTTGGGTCGGCTTCGACGGTGTGGAGATCTTCGAGAGCGACCTGATCTCCTCCCCTTTGGCCCCTCGTGAGATCCGCGCTCTGGCGCAATCCCTTGATCTGACCCTTGACCTCTACCAACCCTTCCGGGACTTCGAGGGGGTCGACGACGCACGTTTGGCGGCCAACATCCGCCGTGCCGAAGCCAAATTCGCCCTCATGGTCGAACTGGGGGTGGACACCATGTTGGTCTGCTCCAACGCGACGGAGTCGGCGATCGACGACGACGCCCGGGCCGCGTCCCAACTGCGCCTCCTGGCCGAGGCAGCCGAACCGTACGGGGTACGGGTGGCCTACGAGGCACTGGCCTGGGGTCGCCACGTGGCCACCTACGAGCACGCCTGGAAGCTCGTCGCCGAGGCAGATCACCCTCTCCTGGGGCTGTGCCTGGACAGTTTCCACATCCTCTCCCGTGGAGACGACCCCGCCGCCATCCGTGACATTCCGGGGGAGAAGCTCTTCTTCCTCCAGCTGGCCGATGCGCCTCGAATGCGCATGGACGTGCTGCAGTGGAGCCGCCATTACCGCTGTTTCCCCGGACAGGGCGGTTTCGACCTGACCACCTTCACCCATCACGTACTGGCGGCCGGGTACAGAGGACCGTTGTCCCTGGAAGTGTTCAACGACGTCTTTCGAGCTTCCGACCCCCACCGGACCGCAGCCGATGCTCTACGCTCCCTGTCGGTCCTGGAGGACTCGCTCGCAGGTGAGCAGGAAACCGCAAACCTCCGACACGACCGGGGGTCCTTCACACCGATCACGCTCACCCGCCTGCCGGAACCTGTACGTCCCGCGGGGTTCGGTTTTGTGGAGATCGCCGCCACCGAGCCGGCCGCCGAACGCGCCGGTGCGGTTCTGGCCGCCCTGGGTTTTGCCCACACACGCGATCACCGTTCCAAACCGGTACAGCTGTGGGAGCACGGAAACACCCGCATCCTGCTCAACGCCGCCGACCCCCGGCTCGGACACACCTGGGGCGGTGAGGCCACGATCACGGCGCTCGGGATCGGACTCAGCGATCCCGAGCGTGCCCGAGAACGGGCGGAGCGGCTCTCGGCACCGGCCCTGACCCGTCGACGCGACCCTTCCGAGGCCGCACTTCAGTCCGTGGCCGCACCCGACGGCACGGCCGTGTTCTTCTGTCCGACCGGCCCGCCCGACGCCGACTCCTGGTTGGCGGACTTCTCCGCCCCCGCGGTCACCAACGCACACGAGCAGCGGGACACCTCGATCATCGACATCGATCACATCGGCCTGTATCAACCCTTCGACCACTTCGACGAGGCGTCACTGTTTTATCGGGCCCTGCTCGGGCTGGCACCGACGGAGGTTTCCGAGCTGGCCTCGCCCGACGGGTTGGTGCGCAGTCGTGCCCTGTCCCACCCCGACACGAAGTCACCTTTGCGCATCGTGTTGAACGTGTCCCTTCTGGGGCGTGGACCTCAGGCCGATGCCGACGGTGGTGCCCAGCACATCGCTCTGTCCTGTGACGACATCTTCTCCATCGCAGAGGACATGGTCGATGCGGGGGTATCGCCGTTGCGCGTACCCGACAACTACTACGACGACCTCGCGGCCCGCACGGATCTGCCCCCGGCACAGCGAGAACGTATGCGCAGGTTGGGGATCCTGTACGACCACGACCCCCAGGGCGGTGAATTCCTCCACCTGTACACACCACTGTTGGACGGACGTTTGTTCTTCGAGGTGGTCCAAAGGGTCGACGGATACCAGGGTTATGGCGCCGCCAACACCACGATCCGGATGACCGCGCACCGGGAGGGGTCGAACACGTGAGTGGCACGACGGCAAGCAGCGACGCGCATCGGCAGGAGACGGCAAGCAGCGATGCGCGTTCGTTCCTCGCAGGGCTCGTCGGGGAAGGGATCGGACCCTCCCTGACCCCGCCGATGCATGAACGGGAAGCCCACGACCTGGGGCGTCGTCTGATCTACCGCACCATCGACATCCATGAGCAAAATCTGCCCCCGGAAGCCGTGGGAGACCTGATCCGAGCGGCCCCCCATTTCGGTTTCGACGGTTTGAACATCACCCATCCGTGCAAACAATTGGCACTGCAGCATCTGGATGTCCTCTCCCCCGAGGCACAGGCTCTGGGAGCGGTCAACACCGTGGTCTTCGACGACGGCAAGGCCGTGGGTCACAACACGGACTGGTCCGGTTTTGCCGGTTCCCTGGAACTCGGTCTTGCCTCGGCCACACGGGAACGGGTGGTGCTCCTGGGCGCAGGTGGGGCCGGATCGGCGGTTGCACACGCCCTGCTGACCACCGGTACGCGGGAACTGCTGATCGTGGACGTCAAGAGCGGGCGCGCCAAGGGCCTGGCCCAAAGACTGGCACACCATTTTCCCGAGGCTCGTTGTCGTGTGCTCGTCCCCGAGGAGGTGGGTCCAGGTCTTGAGTCGTCACACGGGCTGGTCAACGCAACACCGACCGGTATGGCACACCACCCGGGTGTGCCCGTGCCCGTGGAGTACCTCCGTCCGCACCTGTGGGTGGCCGACATCGTCTACCGGCCACTGCGCACCGAACTGTTGCGTGAGGCCACACACCGCGGGTGCGTGACACTGAACGGTGGGCTCATGGCCGTGCTCCAGGCCGCCGAGGCCTTCGAGTTGATCACGGGCCTGACCCCGGACCGAAAGCGTATGCAGGCCCACTTCACCTCGTTGACCGGGGATTGAGCCGCCGGGCCCGCCGGGGCCTCGACCGACCTCGGGTGGTCCCGGTGTGCCCGCCCACCAGGATCTTCCCTTCTTCCTGTGGCATCTTGCGGTACTCCGTCCGTGTTGAGATCCTTCCCCAACACGGACGGGAATCGAGAGAGGAACAAAAAACACAGTGACCGACATACACGTCACGCCGCACATCGCCGAGGAGTCGGGGACCTTTCGCCTCGGTGGGGAACTTCCGGTCCACCGGCTGGGGTTCGGGGCGATGCGGATCGTCGGTGAGGGAGTGTGGGGGCCACCCCGCGACCACGACGAGGCGGTGGCGGTTCTGCGCCGCGCGGTCGAGTTGGGGATCACCTTCATCGACACAGCCGACTCCTACGGCCCCCAGATCAGTGAGCAACTGATCCGGGAGGCCTTGTACCCCTACCCGAAGGAACTGGTCATCGGCACCAAGGCCGGGCTCGCACGCACCGGCCCTGCGCAGTGGCACGCCCTGGGCCGGCCCGAGTACCTCAAGCAACAGGCCGAGCTGAGCCTGCGCAATCTGGGTGTGGAGCGCATCGACCTGTTCCAGTTGCACCGGATCGACCCCGAGGTGCCCTTGGCCGACCAGCTCGGCGCACTCGTGGAGTTGCGGGAGGAGGGCAAGATCGGCCACATCGGCCTGAGCGAGGTGACGGTGGACCAGCTGAGTGCTGCCCGGGCGATCACCCCGATCGCCTCGGTGCAGAACCAGTACGCTCCGTCCTTCCGTGATTCCGAGGACGTCCTGGAACAGTGCGAGAAGGACGAGATCGCCTTCCTTCCCTGGGCGCCGGTCGGCCGTGGTGAACTCGCCTCACCGGACTCCCCTTTGGCCTTTCTGGCCGACGAGCACGGCATCACACCCGTGCAGTTGGCACTGGGCTGGCTCTTGCACCGTTCTCCCGTCATGGTGCCGATCCCGGGTACCTCACGCGTGGCGCACCTGGAGGAGAACACCACCTCGGCCGCTGTGCGTCTGTCGGAGGAGGAGACCGAGCGGATCAGTCAGTTCCTGGGCTCCTGAGCCCCCGCTTTTTCCGCCCATGGCCAGGTGCGGGCGCCACCCGAGCTCTTGGTGTCCCGCATCTGGCACGGCCGCTGACATCTGCCCCGAATCACCCAGGACGCAGACGAAAGACCTGCAATGGCATGTTGTAGTACTTTTCGGTCTCACCAACCCATTCCATGCCCAGGCGCCGTGCCACGCTCACGGCGCGTTCGTTGGTGGGGCGGGCGACCGCGAAGACCTCGTCGATGCCTTGCCTGAAGGCCCAGGCCACGATGGCCTTGCTCGCCTCGGTGGCATACCCCTGACCCCACACGTCCGGGCGTAGCGCCCAGGTCAGTTCGAAGTCTTCCTCAAAAGGTGGCAGGAGCTTGAGTGACAGCCCTCCCACCAGTTCTTCGTCCTCCTGACGAACGATGGCCCAGCGGCCTGCAGGTGGTATCAGGTTCGGTCCTGCCTCGATCCACGCTTGCAACACCGAGCGCATGGCGTCGGTGTCGTTCACCGGTCGCCATTCGGGTGTGAGCCAGCGCGCCACTTCGTCGGCCCCGTAGATCTTCAGGGCGTCCTCGGCGTCACTCAGCTCCCACTCCCTGATCAGAAGTCGGTCAGTAGACAGCTCAAGGCTCATGACACAACGGTAGCCCGGGAAAAAGTACTGCAACAGGGGGCGAGGGGCGAGAGTCTTCGTGCCGAGCACAGGAGAATTCTTGTCCCCATTTGCGCGGGTTCGAATACTCAAGAAGGCACAACCGGCAGGAGAGGTCCCCTTTACATGCCCCTTGCCGCTCGCTAGCGTTGGTCCCCATGTTGTTGGGAGCGCTCCCAGGCGACATGCTACCCCTCCCCGCTCATACAAGGAGTAGTGAAATCCCGTGAAGAAACGTTTCCTACCGGTTCTTGGGGCCGCGGCAGCCCTGAGTTTCGGTGTGCTCATCTCCGGTTGCGCACCCGCCACCGAAACGGTGTCGGCCGCAGAGGGGGCCGAGAGTGAGCAAGACCCGGCCCAGGAATCCTCCTACTGGGTCAATCCCGACACCGGCGCGGCCAACTGGGTCGCGGAGAACCCCGACGACCCGCGCGCCGACCTCATCGAGGAACGTGTGGCGAGCATCGCCCAGGCCACCTGGTTCACCAACCACAACCCCGGCTCCATCCAGGAGGAGGTGGATGCCGTGGTCGGTGCGGCCGAGGCCGATGGCAGCATCCCCATCCTGGTCGTGTACAACGTGCCCGGGCGTGACTGCGGCAACCACAGCGACGGCGGGGCCCCGGATCACCCCTCGTACCAGCAGTGGATCGACAACTTCGCGGCCGGCCTGGACGGACGTCCCGCGACGATCGTGGTCGAGCCCGACGCCCTGTCCCTCATGGGAAGCTGCGACGGTCAACCCCCGACCGAGGTCATGGACTCCCTGTCCTATGCAGGTCAGGCCCTGATGGCCGGCTCCGACCGGGCCCGGGTCTACCTCGACGCCGGAAACTCGGCCTGGCACCCCCCCGAAGAGGTCGCCGAGCTGCTCGACGGTGTCGACATCGCCAACAGTGCCCACGGCATCGCGACCAACACCTCCAACTACCGCACGACAGAGGACGAGGTCGCCTACGTCGAGGCGATCATCGCCGCCACCGGCCAGGACGACCTGCGCGGTGTGATCGACACCAGCCGTAACGGCAACGGTCCCGCCGAGGACGACGAGTGGTGCGACCCGCCCGGTCGTGCTCTGGGTGAGCCCACCGGCGGCGACACCGTGAGCCAGTACGTCGACGCATACTTGTGGGTGAAATTGCCCGGTGAGGCCGACGGCTGTGCCGCCGAAGCCGGTTCCTTCGTCCCCGATCTGGCCTACGAGATGGCCGAGAACGCCGAGTGACGGGAACGGGCGCCTTCTCGGCCCGAACCCACACTTTCGGGAGGAAGAAGGGTTTGTAGCTGACGGCTCCCACCGTTTCCGGCGTCGGGGGGACCGGGCTCGGCGGCATCGCAAGAGCCTGGTCCCCCACTTCGTGGTCGCCCCCTGTGCTCCATGCCGGGGGTGTGGCGGGGCAGTACCGGTCTTTGCGGAGGCGGGCGATCAGGCCAGGTGGAAGATCTCCGTGAGCGGGACCATCCCCTCATCGGGTCTGCCCGGCAGATTCTCGAACAAGGGTGCCATCTCGGCCTGCCGGCGGGCATTGACCTCGCTCTCGGCCATGGCCGCACGGGCTCGGTCGAAGTCCTCGGTCTCCAGGTAGCCGATGACGGTGCCCTCCTCGTCGCTGAACAGGGAGTAGTTGTGCCAACCCGCGGCTCTGAGTGCCGCGCGCATCTCCGGCCAGACGGCGGCGTGCCGTTCCTTGTACTCCGCCAGTCGGTCCTTGCGGACCTTCAGAACGAAACAGACCCTTTGGAGGTTCTTCTCACCCGCTGCCGCGCTGTCCGTTCTGCTCACGAGACCTCCTAGAAGTCGAAATCGTCGACGTTGTCGTCGTTGAAGACCAGCGGCGGGCCGAGCACGATCTCACCGTCGGTCTCGAACGTGAACTCGCCGAGTTCACCCGCGGTGAAGGATTCCCCCTCCGCACCGGTGATCTGCCCGGCCTTGAGTGCGGCTCCGGTGTAGCCGGCCAGGTAACCGAGGTCGTGCGGGTCCCACAGCGCGAACTGGTCGACAGTGCCGTCCTTGACGAACTCGCGCATCTGGTTCGGGGTACCCAGTCCGGTGACGGCCACTTCACCCTGGTACTCGGAGTCGCTGATGTAGCGGGACGCGGCGGCCAGTCCCACGGTGGTCGGTGACACGACACCGTCCAGGTCCGGGTAGGACTGCATCAGGCCCTGCATCTCCTGGAAGGACTCCAGGTCGTCGTCGTTGCCGTAGACGGTGTCGACCAGTTCCAGATCGGCGTAGTCGTCCTCCTCCAGGACCTGCTCCAGTGCCTCGATCCATGCGTTCTGGTTGGTGGCGTTGGGCGTGGCGGACAGGATCGCAAAGGTGCCCCCGCCGTCGAGCTCATCACTGATCATCTCCGCCATGGTGCGGCCGATGAGTTCGCCGGAGGACTGGTTGACAAACACATCGGTGCAGTTGGCGTCGGAGTCGTAGCCGACGATGGCCGCACCGTTGTCGCGGGCCTCGTCGAGTGCAGGACAGACCGCGTCGGGATCGTTGGCGGCGATGACGATGACGTCACTGCCGGCCTGGCCGGCGGCGTTGATGTATTCCACCTGGGAGTCGGCGGTGGCCTCGGTACCACCCCGCTCGGTGGCCTGGCCGCCGAGTTCCTCCACGGCTTCCTGACCACCGTCGTTGACCAGATCGAAGAACGGGTTGTTGAGCTGTTTGGGGAGGAAGTCGATCGCAAGGTCCTCGGGGATCTCCGCGTCGGGATCGGCGGTGCCGGTCGGTCCTCCGGTGTCCTCCTCGGCGGCGTCGTCGATGGTGGTGCCACCGCAGGCGGCGGTCATCAGGGTCACGGCCGAGGCCGCGACGAAAACCATATGGCGTGGACGTAGGTCGATCATGGTGTCTCTCCGTTGTGTGACCGGGGTCGGGTTGCGGGTACGGGTACGCGGCGTGCTCGAAGTCGTGTGGCGAGGTTGGGTGTGACGACCGAGGCGATGAGGACCAGGCCGGTCACGATCTGCAGGACCTCGCTGCTGATACCGAAGAGCTGCAAAGCGTTGCGGATCGTGCCGAGCAGCAGTACACCGCTCATGACACCGAGGACGGAGCCCACACCACCGAAGATGGACACCCCACCCAGCAGAACCGCCGCCACGACCTGTAGCTCCAGACCAAATGCGGTGTCGGCCCTCGAGGTCCCGTACTGCAGGGTCCAAAAGACACCGGCGCCGGAGGCGATGGTGCCGCTGAGGGTGAACAGCCAGAACTTGGTCCAGGTGACCGAGACCCCGGTGAAGCGGGCCGCCTCGTCGTTGTTGCCGATGTCGTACAGGGAACGACCGATCGCAGTGGCGTGCAGCAATACGGCGAACACCACGGACAGCCCCAGGATCGCCACGGCGATCCAGGGAAGACCGTCGACGCCGAGGAAGGGTGCGCGTGCACCGCTGACCCAACTCTGCGGGTAACTGGCCACGGCACGGTCACCGAGCAGGACGTAGGACAGGCCTCGGTACAAGGCCATGGTGCCGATCGTCACTGCCAGCGAGGGAAGTCTCATGACGGTGACGAGGAAGCCGTTGAAGGCCCCCAGGACGGCACCACCCACCAGACAGACGAGCAGAGCCGTCTCGATGGGGATGCCCGCTTCCCACAGCACGCCGAGAGTGGCACTGCTCAGGGCCAGGGTGCTGGCCACGGACAGGTCGATCTCACCGGTGATGACCACAAGGGTCATGGGCAGAGCCATCAGGGCGATGGCGGCGATGCTCAGGAACAGGAAGCTGATGTTGCGCCCGGTCGCGAACATGTCGACGAACATCGTGGCGAACAACAGTGTCACCACGAGCGCGCCGAGCACCGGGGTTTCCCGTGCCGACAACAGTGATCCGAGGCGCCCTTTGCGGGTTATTTCCTCCCGTCGTCGGCCCTGGTCTGCAGGCGCGGTCCGGGCGAGTGTGCGTTCAGGCGCCACGGGCACCTCCTCCTCGAAGCTTGCGGGCGGTGCGCAGGGACAGCAGGCGGTCCAGGCTGATGGCAGCGAGGATGAGGGCTCCGACCACTGCTTGGTGCCAGAACTGGTTGATCTGCCAGATGGGCAGGGCCGCGGTGATGGTGGTGAGCAGGATCGCACCGAGTGCGGCCCCGTAGACGGTCCCCACTCCCCCGGCGATGGCCACACCGCCGACCACGGCGGCCGCGACGACCTGCAGTTCCATACCGAAGCCGACGGTGGAGTCGACCGTGCCGTAGCGTGCTGCGAACAGCACCCCCGCCAGGCCGGCCAAAGCACCGTTGACGACGAAGGCGGTCATGACGCGAGAACCCACGGGGATGCCGGACAGTCGGGCCGCCTCCACGTTGGATCCGATGGCGTACAACTCGCGTCCGGAACGGTAACGCGCCAGGTAGAAACCGACCACGACGATCACGAGTGCGGCGATCGCGGCGGGCAACGGAACACCCAGAACGCTGACGCGCCCCAGATACAGGAAGGCATCGGGCATGTCGTGTGCGTTGATCTGGCCACCGTCGGCCCACCAGTGACCGAGACCACGGTAGGCGTACAGGGTGCCGAGGGTGACCACCAGCGCGGGGACCTGCACGGTGGTCACCAGCAGCCCGTTGGCGAGCCCGCACAGCACACCGATGCCAACGCCTGCCGCCATGGCCACGGGCACGGGCAGCCCGGGGAAGGTCACGAAGAGAACACCGGTGCCAAAGGCCGACAGGCCCATGACCGATCCGACGGACAGGTCGACGTTCTTGGTGATCAGGACCAGTGCCTGACCAACGGCGAGCACCGACAGCACGGTCGCGCCGAGGAACAGGTCACGTACGCCCTGTGGGGACAAAAATCCCGGGTTGTGCATCCAGGTGGTGACGATCAGCACCACCACGGCGAGCAGGACTCCGAGTTCACGGACCTGGCGTTGACGTCGGGCTCTGCGTACTCCCTTTTCCGGTGGTGCGCCCGGGGTGGAGACCTCGGTTGCCGGTGCAGGGGATGGTGGGTTCATCGGGTGACCTCGCTCGGTCGCTGTCCGGTGGCTGCGTACATGACCGTTTCCTCGTCGGCCTCGTCGCGGTCGAGCTCGGCGGTGATCCTGCCCTCGTGCATGACCAGGACCCGATCGGCCATGCCGAGGACCTCGGGGAGTTCGCTGGAGACCATGACGATGGCCAACCCTTCACCGGCCAGTGCACTGAGCAGGCGGTGGACCTCGGCCTTGGTGCCCACGTCGATGCCACGTGTGGGTTCGTCGACGAACAGCACCTGGGGTTCGGTGGACAGCCACTTGGCCAGGACGACCTTTTGCTGATTTCCGCCGGAGAGGGTGGAAACCTGGTCGGCCAGATCGCCGAACTTCAACTGCAGACGCTCTCCCCAGTCGTTTGCGGCCGCACGCTCGGCGCGCGGCACGAGCAACCCGAAGCGACTCAAGGAGCGGCGTCGGGTGGAGGTCGCGTTGCGTTGGACGGAGGACTCCATGATCAGACCCTGCTGACGGCGGTCCTCGGGCACCAGGGCGATCCCTGCGGCCATGGCGGCCTTGGATCGTCCCGGTGGAAGGGCACGGCCGCCCACGTGAACGGTTCCGGCATCGTAGTGGTCCACCCCGAAGACGGCTCGGACGACCTCGCTGCGTCCTGCACCGACGAGCCCGGCCAGGGCGACGATCTCACCGGCGCGCACACTGAAGGACACGTCGGCGAAGACCCCCTCACGGGTCAGACCCTTCACCTCCAGGAGGGTGTTGCCCTGCTCGGCGTCCTCCTTCGGGTACAGGGTGTTGACCTCGCGGCCGACCATGCGGTGCACCACGGTGTCCACGTCCAGGTCGGCGGTGAGGTCACAGGAGACGAATGCTCCATCACGTACGACCGTGATTCGGTCGCACAGGGCGAAGACCTCGTCGAAACGGTGGGAGATGAACAGCAGGGCCGTGCCCGAGTCGCGCAAGGTGCGGGCCACCTCGAAAAGACGGTCGGCCTCGACCCCGGACAGAGCTGCGGTGGGTTCGTCCATGACCAGGACGCGTGCTTTGCGTGTGAGTGCCTTGGCGATCTCGACGAGTTGTTGGTCGGCGATCGAGAGCCCGCGTGTGGGCCGGTCCGGGTCCATCTGTACGCCGAGGCGGGCAAAGGCCTCCTCCGTCTCTTGGCGCATGCGGGCCCGGTCGATGGTCCACATGCGGGTGCGGGGGTGACGTCCGACGAAGATGTTCTCGGCCACCGACAGGTCGGGAAAGAGTGTGGGTTCTTGGTGGATGACCGCAACACCGGCGCGTTGGGCGTCCACGGGAGCGGTGAACTCGGTCGGTCGCCCATCGACCAGCAGCTGTCCTTCATCGGGGCGGTGGATCCCCGCGATCATCTTGACCAGGGTGGACTTGCCTGCCCCGTTCTCCCCCACCAGGGCGTGGATCTCCCCGGCGTGCAGCTCGAGGGACAGGCCCCGCAGAGCCCGCACACTACCGAAGGACTTGGCCACGTCGACGAGGGCGAGGGGGGCAAGTACCGGTTCTGGGTCCATGTGCGCCCTCTTTTCTGGGGTCTGCCATACGCTTGGAGCGCTTGTCAAAACGTTTTAATATGGGTTGGATGTTAAGCGCATCACACAGCAACGTCAAGCAGTTCACCAGAAAAGGCCAGGTATCACCCTGATAACGGAAAAGCTCCTCCCCCTGAGCCATCACGGTTCCCCGCGCCCAGGACACACGGGGACCGGCTTTTATTGACACGTTTCAATCGTGGTGTGAGCATGAGGCCCCCGCTGAGGGACGAGTAACATACCTTCGCTCTGCTTACCCGTAACCGTTCGAGTCCACCCGGGAGAATTCCTGTGACCACCCGTTCCCGTACCACTCCCCGCGCGGTGGGGATCACCGAGGTGGCCCAGCAGGCCGGTGTCTCCCCCGGTACCGTCTCCAACGTGCTCAACCGGCCGGAACGGGTGGCCGAGGCAACACGGCTCAAGGTGGAAAAAGCCATCGTCGAGCTCGACTACGTACGCAACTCCTCCGGCAGCAGCCTGCGCTCAGGGCGCAGCGACGCGGTCGGGCTCTTGGTCCTGGATGTGACCAACCCCTTCTTCACAGAGGTCGCCCGTGGTGTGGAGGAGGAAGCGGCAGAAGCCGGCCTGGCCGTGGTCCTGCTCAACTCCGCCGAGACCCAGGAACGACAAAGACGCAACGTGCGCCTGCTCGCCGAGCAGCGTGCCGCAGGGGCCGTGGTCATGCCGGTGGACGACGACCTTTCCGATCTGCTCTGGTTGCACAGTCGAGGCACGGCCTGGGTGGCTCTGGATCGCGGTGACGTCACCGAGGACGTGGGATGCAGTGTCAGCGTGGACAACCAGGCGGGCGGGGCGGCCGCGGGACGGCATCTCATCGGTCTCGGCCACGAACACGTGACCTTCCTGACCGGCCCCTTTGCCATCGAGCAGGTCCGCCGTCGCCACGAGGGGCTCCGTGACGCCTTCACCGAGGCAGGGCTCGACCCCGACGATGCCGTGCGCGTGATCGAGCAACCCCTGCTCAACTCCGCCCAGGGCGAACGCGCCGTGGACGCCGTCCTGGCCGGCGGTCCGAACCGGCGTCCCAGAGCGGTGTTTTGTGCCAACGATCAACTGGCCCTGGGGTTGATGAAGGGTCTGGGGCGGCGCGGCCTGCGCGTGCCCGAGGACATCTCCGTGATCGGCTACGACAACGTCGACTTCGCCGATCTGGTCCACCCCGGACTGACCACCGTTGCTCAACCCAAGTACGAACTCGGCCGCTCGGCCATGCGCCTGCTCGTCTCCGCGCTCAAGGAGCCCGACCACGTCCACCGACGGGTACTGTTCACCCCCGAACTCGTGGTTCGTGGCTCGACCGCCGCCCTTCGTTCCCTGCAGGCGTGATGGAAGAACGCCCGGAACCCTTCCGCGGTCGGAAAAGCACTCCGCCGAGGAGGCCTCGGACGAAGAAGGGCGGTTCAGGGGTTGTTCGGCCGGGCGGTACTGCCGCGTACGATCAGGTCGGTGGCCAGATCGAGTCGCAGGTTGGCGGGCTTGCCACCACGGGCCAAGGTCAACGCCATGCGTGTGGCCTCCTCCGCCATCTCGGTGAGGGGTTGTCGGACCGTGGTCAGTGGCGGACCCACCCAACGAGCCACCGGCAGGTCGTCGTAACCGACCACCGACAGGTCCTCGGGGATGCGCACACCGAGTTCCCGAGCGGCCTCGTACAGTCCCATGGCCTGTAGGTCACTGCCTGCGAAGATCGCGGTGGGCGGCGAGTCCAGGGTGAGCAGTTCCCGGCCGTTGTCACGCCCGCTCTCCACGTGGAAGTTGCCGTGCCGGATCAGCTCGGGGCTCACCGCGATGCCTGCCGCGTCCAGAGCGGAGCTGTACCCGTCGATCCGGGCCTTGCTGCACAACACGTGTCTGGGCCCGCCCATCACGGCGATACGGCGGTGTCCCAGCTCGATGAGGTGGCGCGTGGCGACCAGACCACCGTTCCAGTTGGCCGAACCGACCGAGGGCATGTCCGGCCCCGGGTCCCCTGTGGGGTCGACCACGACGAAAGGGATGCCACGTGCGGACAAACGGGTGCGCTGCTCGGGTGCCAGGTCCGAAAGGACCAGGATCGCTGCGGTGGCCTGGCGCGCCAGGACCGCATCGACCCAGTCGTCCCGGGGGGTCTGGGCCCCACCCGACTCGGTCAGCACAACACTGAGGCCCTCGGCACGCGCGACCTTTTCCACCCCACGAATGACCTCGATGGCCCATGCGCTGTCGAGTTCGTGAAAGACCAGATCGATCATGGCCGATCGGCCGCTGCCCGGCCCTCGACGGCGTCGGTAACCGTGGTGGTGGATGAGCTCCTCCACGCGTGCACGGGTACCGGAAGCAACGTCCGCGCGTCCGTTCAACACTTTGGAGACCGTCGGCACTGACACGCCGGCGGCTTCCGCAATTTTCGAGATGGTGACCGGCTCCGAGAGCGTACCGTCGGACAGGCCAGGGGTCGGTTCTGCACTCACGAGGCCTGATCTTACGTGGCCGAAGCGCATACGTCGTCCCCGGGGCACACGGGCCCCGCACAGGACAGAGAGTTTTTCCTGGCGAAGAGCACACACCGAACACCAAATCTTTCGGAAAAAACACCGATAGTTTCGCCCTGTTCTCCTTCCGGCTGCACCGGGTGATGTTTCCCTCACTTGCAGGCCGGGCACCGGGCGTGTGTCGTCGAGTCGAACGGGGAGGTCCCAGTGCGCCCACAGATCGTTGTCGCCGCGATCGTGCTGGTGCTCGTACTCACCGGGCTCTCCCTCACGATCGGTCTCGACCCGGCCGGTTGGGTCGGCGGCGTGGTCTATCTGTTCGTGGGTGGTGCGCTGCTGACATGGGCGGCTCACCGATCCGGTCACCACTCACCGAGCCCCGCCGACACGGTCACGCTCACCCGGACGATCCTCATCGGCGGAGTGAGTGCCCTGGTGGTCGGCGGCGGCCCTGCCTGGTCGGTGGTGGGCACGGCCGTGGCCGCACTGATCCTGGACCTGGTGGACGGATACGTGGCCCGGCGCACACGTACCGTCTCGTCCTTCGGAGCGCGCTTCGACATGGAGGCCGACGCCTTTTTGCTCCTGATCTTGAGCGTGTACGTGGCCGTCGATCTGGGGCCGTGGGTACTTCTCATCGGCATGCTGCGGTACCTGTTCGTCGGTCTCTCCCGGTGTCTTCCATGGCTTGGTGCCCCTTTGCCGTGGAGCCGGGCCCGCAAGGTCGTGGCAGCGATCCAGGGTGTGACGCTCACCGCTGCCTGCGCACCGATCCTTCCGGTGTGGGCGTCCACGACAGCGGTCGCCGGAGCACTGGCCGCACTGCTGTGGTCGTTCGGTCGGGACACCGTGAGACTGTGGGACATTCGAGGCGGGCCCGGTACCGGTGACTCCGGGCCCACGGAAGAGCCGAAACAACCACTGCGAAAGTAGGAAGAAGGTGCCCTTCCCGGTCACCACCGGTGAAGGCCTCACCGACCGGCCCCGAGGAAGGAAGAACATGGGACGGACCGCTCGTGCGTTCTGGGTGTGCTCCCCCGGTCAGGGGGAGATCCGTGAAGTCGACCTGCCCGACCCCACCCCCGACCAAGCCCTGGTGCGCACCCTGTACACAGGGATCAGCCGCGGCACCGAAACCATGGTGTTCGGTGGCGGTGTACCCGTCAATCAGTACGAGGTCATGCGTGCTCCCTTCCAGGAGGGTGACTTCCCCGGACCCGTCAAGTACGGCTACCTCAACGTGGGCGAGGTCGAGGAGGGGCCGGCCGACCTGGTGGGACGTACGGTGTTCACCCTCTACCCCCACCAGGATCGGTTCGTGGCACCGGCCAAGATGCTGTCCCCGGTGCCCGACGAGGTGCCCCCGGCCCGCGCAGTGCTCGCCGGAACCGTCGAGACGGCCGTCAACGCCCTCTGGGACGCCTCCCCGATGGTGGGCGACCGCGTCACCGTGGTCGGTGCCGGAATGGTGGGCTGCTGTGTGGCCCGACTGCTCTCCCACATCCCCGGAACACGCGTACAACTGGTGGACGTGATCCCCGAACGTTCGGCGATCGCCGACGCCCTGGGCGTGGACTTTGCCACCCCGGATCACGCCGACGGGGACTGTGACCTGGTCTTTCACACCAGTGCCACCGAAGCCGGATTGATCCGCTCCATGGGTCTGCTCGCCCCCGAGGGTGAGGTCGTCGAACTGAGCTGGTACGGCGACCGGCAGGTCATACTGCCGTTGGGGGAGGACTTCCATTCTCACCGTTTGGGGGTACGCGCCAGCCAGGTCGGGATGATCTCCCCCGCCCGCCGCGCCCGTTACGACCACGCCGAACGTCTTGCTCTGGCTCTGCGCCTGTTGACCGATCCGGCCTTCGACGCCCTCCTGACCGGTGAGGACCCCTTCGACGACCTGCCGACGGTACTTCCCCGTCTGGCCGAGGGCTCCCTGCCCGCCCTGTGTCACCGGATCGCCTACCCCACACCGTGAAGGAGCCGCACGTGTACAGCGTCACCGTCCGAGACCACATGATGATCGCGCACAGTTTCCGGGGCAAGGTGTTCGGTCCGGCCCAGAGCCTGCACGGCGCCACGTTCGTGGTGGACGCCACCTTCCGCCGTCGTGCACTGGACCCCGACAACGTCGTGATCGACATCGGCGAGGCCACCGAGGTCCTCGGTGCGGTCCTTGCCGAGCTGAACCATCGCAACCTGGACGAGGATCCTGCGTTCACCGGGGTCAACACCACCTCCGAATTCCTCGCCCGCGTGGTCGCCGAGCGTCTGGCCGATCGGATCGACGCGCGCGGTCGCGGCCTCGACGGGATCGTCGTGACCTTGCACGAGTCCCACGTGGCCTGGGCCTCCTACCGGCTCGACCTGCAGTGACCATTGCCTTCGTGGTGCCCGCCGGGAAGGGAACCAGTGGCGGCGACGTCTACGACCGGCGCCTGACCGAGGAACTGGTTGCACTGGGACGACCGGTGCGTACTTTGGCCGTGCCCGGCGCCTGGCCCGAGCCGGACGAGGCGGCACGCATCGGTCTGGGTCGTGCCCTGGACGGGTTGCCCGACGGCACCACGGTCCTCCTCGACGGCTTGGTGGCCTGCGGGGTCCCCGACCTGCTGCGTCCACACGCAGACCGGCTGCGGTTGATCGTGCTGGTACATCTGCCGTTGGCCGACGAGTTCGGGCTCTGCCCGCACCGGGCCCGCACCCTCGACATGTACGAGCGTGCCACCTTGCACCTGGCCTCGAAGGTGGTTGCGACCAGCACGTGGGCGGCGCAACACCTGAGCAACCACCACGACCTGGCCACCGTGCACGCCATCCCTCCGGGGACCGACCCTGCGCCCCCGGCACCCGGCGGTGACGGTCGTTCACAGTTGTTGTGCGTGGCATCGGTGACCCCACGCAAAGGACACGATGTGTTGCTGCGTGCTCTTGCCGGTCTTTCCGAAACCGATTGGGAACTGACGTGTGCAGGGGCCGAGCCGGACCCGGACCACATGGCGAGGTTACGCGAATTCGAGCAGGCCCACGGCCTCTCCGACCGTGTGCACTTCACCGGCGCGTTGACCGGTCGAGCTCTCGAAGCCGCTTACGCCCGCGCGGATCTGCTCGTTCTGCCCAGTCGGGCAGAGACCTACGGAATGGTGATCGGTGAGGCACTCGCACGGGGTGTTCCGGTCATCGCCTCGGCGGTGGGCGGGGTGGCCGAAGCACTGGGCCATGGTCTTCGGGGACATCGCCCCGGTCTTCTTGTGCCCGCCGACGAGCCTCGGGCACTGCGTGAAGCGCTGCACCGTTGGCTCACCGATCCGGTTCTGCGCAAAGAACTGCGGGTACTGGCCCGTCTCACCCGCCCCGATCCGGCAGGATGGACCAAGGCGGCACAGAACATGGCCGCCGTCCTCGACCGGGAGGGGCCCCGTTGAGCAGGACCGAGGTCTTGACGTTCACACCCGAATGGTTGGCCCTGCGGGAGAGCGCCGACGCCGAGGCACGTGCCACCGCACCGCTTTCCCTGCTGTACGGGCACGGTCGGGTCGTTGCCGACCTGGGCTGTGGGACAGGTTCGATGGGCCGATGGCTGTCCCCGCTGCTGCCCGAGCCACAACATTGGATCCTGTTCGACCGCGACCCGGAACTGCCGGCTCTGGCTGCGCGGACCCTACCGAGGGTCACGGTGGAAACACGAAAGTGCGAGATCGAAGCCCTACGTGCCAAGGACCTTGCGGGAGTCACTCTGGTGGTCTGCTCGGCCTTGCTGGACCTGCTCACCGAGGGTGAGGCGGCACACCTTGCCCGAGTCGTCACGCAGGCGGGTTGTCCGGCGTTGTTCTCCCTGACCGTCGTGGGCCGGGTCGAGCTGGAGCCGGACGATCCTTGGGACACGGCGTTCGCGGCGGCCTTCGACGCCCACCAGCGTCGCGGAGGTCGTCTGGGCCCCGGTGCGGCCTCGTTCCTGGCCAAGACCTTCCACTCGCTGGGCCGGCGGGTCCACAGCTTCCCGAGTCCGTGGCGTTTGGGACCGAACCATCCCGATCTCACCAAGGCCTGGTTGCGCGGTTGGGTCGGGGCCGCCACGGCACAGGACCCTGATCTTCCCGGCCCCGACTACCTGGAGCGACGCATGGCCGCCCACACCGTGGGTGAGTTGACCGCAACGGTGCACCACGTGGATCTTGTGGTGCTGCCCGACGTTGTTCCACAAGCACCTTGAGAAGACTTCGGAGCCTGGTCGGGCTCGTGATCCTGGTGGCCGTGCTGTGGTGGTTTCCCACCGAGGCGTTCACCTCCGCCTTCGCGGTGCTGGACCTGCCATCGATGGCAGCGGCCCTGGTGATCGGTGTGATCACGACCCTGTGCAGTGCCGGCCGCTGGCTGCTGGTGGCTCGCAGAGTGGGGCTGCGACTGTCCCTGGGCCGGGCGGTCGCCGACTACTACCGGGCCCTGTTCCTGAACGCGGTCCTGCCCGCCGGTGTACTGGGTGATGTCCACCGGGCGGTGAGTCACGGTCACCGGTCAGGGGATCTGGGACGCGGTGTCCGTGCGGTGGTACTGGAACGAGTGGCCGGGCAGGCGGTGTTGGTCCTGGCCACCGCGGCACTGCTGTTCACGCTGCCCACCACCCTTCTGGGAACGGGGTTGCGGGCGATCGCGGTCTCGGTGGGTGTGGTCATCTTGGCCCTTGTCGTGGGCACGGTGGGGCTGCGTTTCGGCCGTGCTCGCCGCTCCCGCTGGTGGCGGGCGCTGCACACGGTGACTCGGGACGCACGTGTCGGGCTCATGACGTGTGGCCCCCAGGTGGTGGTGTTGTCGGTGGTGGCACTGGCCGGAAACGTGTGTCTGTTCGTCCTTGCGGCTTCGACGGCGGGGGTGGATGCACCGATGTTTCCCCTCGTTCCCTTGGCGATGGTGGCTCTGTTGGCGATGAGTTTGCCGATCAACGTGGGTGGATGGGGCCCACGTGAGGCGGTGACCGCGATGGCCTTCGGCGCCGTCGGGCTGGGATCGGCCCAGGGGTTGACGGTGTCGGTGCTTCACGGTCTTCTTGCACTGGTGGCAGCACTGCCGGGGGCGGCTGTACTCGTGGCCGATCCGCTCCGGCGGGCGGTGCGTCCTACCCTGGAGCGTGTTCTCCGGAAGTATCCCGTCACCGAAAAAGAACGGAGCATCCGTGCAGGCCGTCCTGTTCGACATGTTCGGAGTCATCGCCCGCACCCAATCCGCTGAGGGACGTGCCTCCCTCGAACGCGCCGCGGGGGTGGGCGGAAAGGTGTTCTGGGATGCCTACTGGGGTGTACGCCACGGCTACGACCGGGGTGATCTGGACGGCCCCGCGTACTGGCGCGCCGTCGGTGAACGTCTCGGTGTCTCCTTCGACCAGCACCGTGTCGAGGAACTGGTCGCACTCGACCTGGCGAGCTGGGCCCGTCTCGACCAGGAGATGGTGGACCATGTCTTTGCTCTTTCCGAAAGCGGTGTACGTCTTGGCCTGCTGTCCAACATCCCGCACGAGCTGGCGGACCTGTTCGACGAACGTTTTCCCCACCTCCTGGCGCTCTTTCCCGTCCTGGGTCTGTCCTGTCGTATCGGCAGCGCCAAGCCGGAACCCGATGCCTTCGCGTGGTGTTTGCGCGGGCTGGAACTGCCCGCGGAGCAGGTCCTGTTCGTCGACGACAGCGAACGCAACGTCCTGGCCGCCCGTGATCTGGGGTTGGGTGCTCACCATTTCTCGTCCCTGGAGGGGTTGCGCGCAGCCATGTCCGGAACAAACTGATTCGGAGGGCGAAACGAGTGCCGTACCGGGCCCGGTACGGCACTGCAGGTCGATCACCGATCCCTTGTTCAGTCGTCCTCCCACTCGGCGGGTTCGGTGAAGGTCCCGTCCTGCACCATCTCGTAGGCGGTGTCCCCGGGGCAGGAGGTGGCCACGAAGTCACGGTGTCCCAGAACGGTTCCGGCGATGCTGCTCGCCGGTTCCATCAACCATTCCCGTAGTTGACGCACCGCGTTGATCTGCTCCTCGGTGATCGGGTCGGAGGCGCCGGTGGCCAGGGTGACGGAGTAGTGACTGGTGTTTCCCCCGGGTTGGGCGGCCTGGGTACGAAAGGGGCCGCGCCCCTCCATGACGTAGCCGTGGGCGCAGGCCATGAAGGAGTTACCGGTGAAGTAGACGGTGCCCTCACGCCGCGCCAACCAGGTGGTGTTGGGGGTACTGGGGCACCAGATACGTCCGTGGTGTGGGGTGCGGGTGGTGGTCAGTTCTTCGTGGACGAACATGCCGGTGCGGTCACCGAGTTCGACGGTGCACAGATCCGGCCCCGTGTGCACGGTGGCCGAGCGCCCGGCCAGGGCAGCGGCGATCTGGTAGGCATCGGCCGCTTCCCGTTCGGTCCAGGCCAGGGACGGGTTGGCCGCCCGTGCGGTGGCCAGCAGCAGTTCCAGCTGGGCCGAGGTGAGCCCGGTCGTGAACCCGGCCGCAAGCACCCGACCGGGTGCGTGCTCCTCCAGGAGCGCGCGGGCTTCTTCGGACAAGAAGAACTCGGTCCGGTCGTCCCCGTGGGTCTCACGCCACGGCGCCTCTTGTCCGGTCGGTGGTCCGAACACCGCATACAGGGCAGAACGCACGTGCGCGGTGTCGTCACGAGCACCCCTGTGGACGGTCAGGCCCGGATCCTCCGGAGTGGCCCAGTACCGGGCGATCACCTCCACAAGGGCGTCGCTCCACTTGGGTACGGCCGGTAGGTCGGCGCAAGGTGCGGCCACGGGGATCCGATCGGTGTCGGTGAGTGTGGCGGTGGTGGCCCAGCCACGGTCGGGGCCTTGGGCAAGGCGCTCACCACCGGTGTTGACGTGTTCGACGGGCCAGCGGTGCTCGGGGGTGGTCAGTGAGGAGTGTCCCGAGCCCTGCAGGTGCACGAGTGTGCGCCACATCGCGGGAAACACGTACACGTCCAGAAGTGGTTGCCAGGCCGACAACCCTGTGTGGTGATCCAGGGTGAGCACCGTGTCACCGGGCTCGATCCGGGTGAAGGGGCGCCAGCCGTCGACGGTGAGGATCTCGGTGGCCTCGTCCACGCAGTATCCGATGTCGACCCAGCCGCGGGAGGGGCCGGTGTGAAAGTCACGGGTGCGCTGCCAATAGGCCTCGCAGGCGCTGTGGGGCTGGTCGGCCAGCCCTTGGTCGGCGCTGTCGTAATGGATGACCAGGCCGTCCTTGGGGTCGGCGGGGTCGGCCGGGGAATAGGGGTCCCAACCCAGGTCGGAACGCCACTGGAGTTTGTCGGGTTCTGGCACGGGGGCACTCCTCGAGGTCTGAGGCGGACAAGGAAACGGGGGAATACGCCACTGCAGGGGGTGTCATACCCGCTCCGTAAAGTGACAATCTGGAAAACTTCTGCTCGCGGTAATGCGTGTTCCCCCCTACCTCTCCCCGACGCAAGATTTTTTCCACCGATCGGGCATCCTCGAAGGGAAGGACGGTCCCGTGATGTGGCGGATGTGTGGCATCTGCCCAGAAGGAGAAGCATCATGACCGAGCACGAAGTTGCTTCACCGAAGGTGGTGGTGGGTGTCGACGGGTCCGCGACGGCGAACGGGGCCGTGGGTTGGGCGGTGGCCGAGGCGGCACGACGGGAGTGGCCATTGCTCGTGGTACACGCCTTGGCCATGCCTTTGATCGTGTCGAGACACACCGGGGCGACACGTTTTCCGCCGACGGAGGAGATCTCCGCACAGGGGCAGCGCGTACTGGAGGAGGCGCTCGGACTGGCTCGTGAACTCCGACCCGGGGTGCAGGTGGAGGGTGCGATAGCCCTGCAGGATCCGCACACGGCGCTGCTGCACAAGGCCGGGCCGAAGGACCTGGTGGTGGTGGGTTCGCGTGGGCTGGGCCCGTGGCGTTCGGCCCTGGAGTCCTCCGCGGGTGTGCGGTTGATCTCACGCGCGTTCTGCCCGGTGGTCGTGGTGCCCGGCGGCCAGGAGGCACAAAGCCCCAGAGAACCCCGGCGGATCGTGGTGGGCGTGGACGGTTCCGAGGATTCCGACCACGCCTTGAAGTTTGCTCTGCACCAGGCCGCCCGGGTCGACAAGGGCAGCGTGATGGTGGTGCACAGTTGGCGGGTGACGGCGCCCTTCGACCCGATCTCCACGGGCCAGGACGCATGGACTCCCCCCAACGACCTGATGGACCGTCGTTCACAGGAAATGTGCCCCAAGATGCTCGATCGGATCGTGGACCCACAGACCGAGCGGGTGAGGGTGACAGTGGTACGCACCGACGACGCCCCGGTGGATGCCTTGGTCGAGGCAGGAGGGTCCGCGGACCTGATCGTGGTCGGTTCACGTGGGCGGGGCAGCGTACGTGGCCTGCTGTTGGGCTCGGTGAGCCAAGGGGTGTTGCACTCGACAAGCGTCCCGGTGGTGGTCCTGCCGCGCAACATCACGCGTTCACGCTGAAGAAAGTAGGCAGATCGGCCACTTTGTGTGGACCGGACCGTACGGCCTTGTCGATTTCGCGGGGGCCCACACATCCTGAACACGATCCCCTCGAATCAGGGTTCTCGCTGGAGTCCGTGGCGTTCTTTGCGGTGTTTTGTGGAGTTGTCGATCCTTTCGGGCCGGACCACCGGGTTTTCGGTCACCCCTTGTGAGGCCGTGCTCGCTCAGAGGCGAAGTAAAGTTGTGCAACTTATTGACTCTCGCAATGAATATGCCTAAATTGGGTGGCATTCCCGGAGCCCTCGTGCACCGACCGCGCTGCACTGCGCAGCACGTGTCGGCGCGCCCCCTCGGTGCACCCGGACCGGCTCGCCCCCCTTTTCCACAGGAGCACCACCCGTGCGAAGGTTCCTCGCCTTTTTTGTCTTCCTCACCGTCGTCATCGGCACCGGGTGCAGCCCAGGAGGTGGGGGAGGTGATTCCGACGACCCGATCGTCGTCGGCTACATCACCCCACTGACCGGTGACTACTCTGCTCTGGGCAGCGACAACGAACTCGCTGTCGAACTGGCGGTGGAGCAGATCAACGAGGACGGTGGCGTACTGGGACGTCCCGTCGAACTCATCACCCGCGACGATCAGAGCTCCCCGGACCAGTCCGTCCTGGCCTTCAACGACCTTCAGTCGGAAGACCCGGTGGCGGTGATCGGCTCGGCCTACTCCGACAGTGCGATGGCCACTCTTCCCACCGTCGAGCGCAGCGGCATCCCCTACATCTCCCCCACACCCGCCGACGAGCAGCTCGACCCCTTGCGTGATGAGGTCTTCGTCGTCCCCGCCACCGCCGCGGCCTACGCCGAGCGGGCCCTGGAGTACTTCAGCGACGAAGGGATGACCCGCATCTCGGTCGCCTACTCGGCCACTTCCTACGCCGTGGCCGGATACCTGGCCATGGACGAACTCGCCGACGACCACGGCATCGATCTGGTTGCGGTCAACGAGTACGAACAGGACACCACCGACTTCGGCCACATCCTCACCTCTTTGGACGATGAAGAGCCCGACGCCCTGCTTTTCTGGGGCACCGGACCGCCCGGAGTGACCTTCACCCAGCAGTACGCGGCCGTGGATGCCGACGTGCCGCTCGTGCTCACCGGCTCCCAGGCCAGCCACCTGTGGAGCGAGCCCGCGGGTGAGGACGCCGAGGGCGTGACCGTCCTCAGCTCCATCGGTGTGGTCGGCGACCACCTGCCCGACAGCGAGCAGAAGGACGCCATCCTGGAAACCGTCGAAGCCTTCTCCGAGGAGCACGGCTACGCCCCGCCCCAGTTCGCCATGGACGGCACCAGCTCCGTACAACTGCTCGCCGCGGCGATCGAGGAGGCCGGAACCACCGAGCCCGAGGCGATCCTGGAAGCCCTGGAAAGCCTCACGCTGGTCACCCCCAACGGCACCTACACCTACGGTCCCGAGGACCACGCAGGCATCACCACCGATGCGATCTCGGTCAACACCTTCGAGGACGGAGAGTTCGTCCCCGTGCCCTGGGCCATGGAACAGTTCGCCTCCGCGTACGGGGACTGACCGTGAGTACCCTCGACATCGCAGGACTCAGCCGTTCCTTCGGTGGCGTCCACGCGGTCCAAGACGTGAGTCTGCACGTGGGTGACGGCCGGACCCGGGGCATCATCGGCCCCAACGGGGCGGGCAAATCCACCCTGTTCAACTTGATCAGTGGACACCTGCGCCCCGACCGAGGAACCATCGCCCTCGACGGCAGGACCCTGGGCCGTCTGCCCGCTCATGTTCGGGCACGTCGGGGTGTGGCCATCGTGTTCCAGAACGCACGGATCTTTCCCGGTATGACCGTACGGGAAAACGTCATGGTCGGGGCCCACCTGCGTGCGGGT
>DXDP01000404.1 GCA_019115445.1 Candidatus Nocardiopsis merdipullorum | reverse complement strand
GAGCCGAAGGGGGATCCGACCTTGAACGCCGCCCTTGCCTCGGGTGATCCGGCTGCGTTGGGCGCGGCACTGAGCAACGACCTGCAACCAGCGGCGTTGTCCCTGTTGCCGGAGCTGGAGCGGACCCTGAAGGTCGGGGAAGCGGCCGGTGCCCTGGGGTCCCTGGTCTCGGGTTCCGGGCCGACCTGCGCTTTCCTCGTGGGCGGAGGGGGCGAGGCCCCGGCGGTCCTGGATGCCCGTGAGGCCGAGGTGATCGCGGCTCTGGAGGGGAGCGGCCTGTGCGAGCGTGTTGTCACCGCCCACGGTGATGTTGCGGGGGCAACCGTACTCTGAACCTTCGGTGACTCATATCACCCAGATTTTCTTGCTGTGGGTGGGGTTCGCGCGTTGACCTCAACCATGGTTGAGGTTGTCCACTGGTGAGCATGACGACTGCAGTCGTATTTTCACGTTACGCCGACCTGCCCGTGCTCATCGGCCTCATGGAGGGCGACGAGAAACACTCGGAGGCGGCCCACTCCACGCTCGACGTGCTCTGGACGCTGTACGATCGGGTGCTGCACATCACGCCCGAGAACGCGGACGCTCCCGATCGCGACCGCTTCTTCCTCTCCAAGGGCCACGGGCCCGCCGCCTATTACGCCGTACTCGCAGCCAAGGGGTTCCTCGACGTGGCCACCCTGCGTGGCTGGGCGGCCTTCGACTCCCCTCTTGGGCACCATCCCGACCGCACCCTCGTGCCCGGTGTGGAAATCGCCAGTGGCTCCCTCGGTCACGGGCTGCCCCTGGCCCTGGGAACCGCCCTCGGCCTGCGGGCCCAGAACATCCGTCGACCCGACGGCACCGAACCCCGGGTCGTCGTCCTCATCGGTGACGGAGAACTCGACGAGGGCAGCAACCACGAGGCCATCGCCGTCGCCGGCCGGTACGGCCTCGACAACCTCACCACCGTCGTCGTGGACAACGCCTCCTCCCAGCTCGGTTGGCCCGGCGGGATCGGCTCTCGCTTCGAGATCGAGGGGTGGCAGGCCCGCTCCGTTCACGGCCGTGACCACGACACCCTCCACACAGCCTTCACCTCGCCCCACCCCGGCCGCCCCCTGGCCGTCGTCGTCACAACCGCTCCCTGACTCTCGGAGAGGCACGGTCATGCGTGATCCCTACACCGCCACGATGGAAGGCTCGACCATGCGCGAGACCTTCGTCACCACGGCCGAGGCAGCCCTCGACAGCGATCCCCGCATCGCGATCGTCACAGCCGTCATCTCCCGCGATCGGTTCCGCCGGGCCGCCCAACGCCACCCCGCACGCGTCATCGACGTGGGTATCCGTGAACAGGCCCTCATCGGGGTCACCGGAGGACTCGCGCTCAGCGGACTGCGTCCGATCGCGCACAGCTACGCACCGTTCCTCGTCGAACGGCCCCTGGAACAACTCAAACTCGATCTGGGACACCAGGGTGTGGGAGCGGTCCTGGTCAGTGTCGGAGCCTCCTACGACGCCGCAGGGGCGGGCCGCACCCACCAGGCACCCGGGGACGTCGCCCTGATCGACACCCTTCCCGGATGGGCCGTGCACGTGCCCGGACACCCCGAGGAGGTACGGGAGGTCCTCGAGCAGGTCCTGCCCGGGGAGAACCCCGTGTACGTACGCCTGAGCAGCAAGACCAACCGTAAGGCCCTGCCCCTGTCGGACCGCCTCACAGTGGTCCGCAACGGCTCGCCCCGGTCCGCCGGGGTGGTCCTGGTCGTCGGCCCGATGCTGGACCCCGTCCTGGAGGCCACCGCCGACCTCGATGTCACCGTCGCCTACACCGCCACCCCACGCCCTTTCGACCACGAAGGACTCAGCGTGCTCACCGGTGCCTCGGGCAACGCCGACGTGCTCGTGGTGGAGCCCTACCTGGAGGGCACCTCCGCCCACGAGGTCGCCGCGGCCCTGGGGGACCGGCGCCATCGACAACTCTCCCTCGGGGTGACCCGCGACCACGAGTTGCGCGCCTACGGAAGTTCCGATCAGCACGACCGTGCCCACGGCCTGGACGTGGAAGGCATCGCCAAGTCCGCACGCGACTTCTTCCTGGTCTGAACCCACGGTGGCCCGGGCACCGTGGCGGTGGCACCACAATGGGAAGTGATGAATCTGGTCAATCTTCAGGACGTGTCCTTGGCCTACGGGCCACTCGTACTCCTCGACAAGGTGTCGTTCGGTGTCGACTCGGAGGACCGTATCGGCGTGGTCGGCCGCAACGGTGGTGGAAAGTCCACACTGATCTCCGTGCTCGCCGGCATCACCACACCGGACTCCGGGCGCGTGGTGCACAACCGGGGCCTTCGTGTCGGGTTCTTGCATCAACGGGACGACTTCCCCGACACCACTGTCGGGGACTTCGTCCTGGGCGACCGCGCCGAACACGAGTGGGCCGGTGACGCGCGCACCCGCGACGTCCTTCGCGGCCTGCTCGGCGGCTGGGACCTCGACCAACCCATGTCGGGGCTGTCCGGTGGGGAACGTCGCCGCTCGGGCCTGGCCCGACTGCTGATCGACGACCACGACCTCATCGTCCTCGACGAGCCGACCAACCACCTCGACATCGAGGGCATCGCCTGGCTCGCAGAGCACCTGAACGCCCGCTCCGAGGCGCTCGTCGTGGTGACCCACGACCGCTGGTTCCTGGACGCCGTCACCACCCGCACCTGGGAGGTCGGTCGCGGCACGGTGGAACGCTACGAGGGCGGATACGCCGCCTACGTCCTGGCCAAGGCCGAACGTGAACGGCAGGCCGCGGCGACCGAGGAACGCCGACAGAACCTCATGCGCAAGGAACTGGCGTGGTTGCGCCGGGGAGCGCCCGCGCGTACCTCCAAGCCGAAGTTCCGTGTTGAGGCCGCCAATCAGCTCATTGAGGACGAACCACCGCCGCGTGACACGGTGGAGCTGGTGCGCTTTGCCAGTTCACGTCTGGGCAAAACCGTCGTCGACCTCAAGGACGTCGTGGTCTCGGTGCCCGATCGCGTGTTGCTCGATCACCTCACCTGGCAGTTGGGGCCGGGTGACCGGATCGGCCTGGTCGGGGTCAACGGCGCAGGCAAGTCCACACTCCTGAGAGTCCTCGCCGAGGAGCAGAGACCCGACTCGGGCACCGTGCGCATCGGGCGGACGGTCAGGCTCGCCCACCTGTCGCAGAACGTCACCGAACTCGACCCGACCGAACGCCCCCTCAAGGTCGTCATGGACGTGCGTGAACACGTCACCATCGGCAAGCGCGACTACACCGCGAGCCAGATGTTGGAGCGTTTCGGGTTCCGCGGTGACCGCCAGTGGACACCGATCGGTGACCTGTCCGGAGGTGAGCGCCGTCGACTGCAACTGCTGCGTCTTCTCATGGACGAGCCGAACGTCCTGTTCCTGGACGAGCCCACCAACGACCTGGACATCGAGACCCTCACCGAGTTGGAGGACCTGCTCGACGGTTGGCCGGGCTCACTCGTCCTGGTCACCCATGACCGGTACTTCCTGGAGCGCATCACCGACCACGTGATGGCCCTGATGGGTGATGGCAGCCTGGTGCTCCTGCCCGGTGGTGTCGACGAGTACCTGCGCCGCCGTGCCGAGGTCACCGGGCGGGGCGCCGTCCCGGTGGCCGCTTCCGAGGCCGCCTCCGACGGTGCGGTCGGCCCGGAGCCCACCGTGTCGGCGGCCGAGCGTCGTGCGGCCCAGAAGGAGATGCAGCGTGTCGAGCGGCGCATGGACCGCATCGGCAAGAGAGAAGGCGAGTTGCACGAGCTGATGGCGGAGGCGGCCGACGACTACGCCAGACTCGCCGATCTCGACGCGGAGGCCAAGACCCTTGCCACCGAGCGTGAAGCTCTGGAGGAGGTCTGGCTGGAGCAGGCCGAGTTCGTCGAAGACTGAGAGGTCGCCCGGTCGACGACCCGGTACTGCACCGTCCGGAATCAGGACGGCATGGCGCGTGCCCGTAGGTGTACGCGTTCCCCTTGGGCCCCGAAGAGGCTGAGGAACTCCAACGGCCCGGGCCCCGCGTTGATGAACCCGTGCGGTACGCGGGTGTCGAACTCTGCGGCCTCTCCTGCGGTGAGCACGGTCCGTTGGTCCCCCAGGGCGATCAGCAGTCGCCCGGACAGGACGTAGAGCCACTCGTAGCCCTCGTGGGT
>DXDP01000403.1 GCA_019115445.1 Candidatus Nocardiopsis merdipullorum | reverse complement strand
TTCGGGGTCACCGCCCAGGCGCTGCACCATCTGGTTGAGCCGTTCCACCTGGGTGCCGAGTTCGGCGAGCCGCCGCATGACCGCCTCGTGTTGGACGGCTTCCAGTTCTTGGTCCTCGGCCCACCGGTCGTCGTTGAACTCTTTTTCCATGTAGGTGACGATCACACCGATGACCAGGTTCAACACGATGAACGCGGTCAACACGATGTAGGAGACGAAGAAGATCCAGCCCATGGGGTGGTGGGCCAGGACCGCGTCGGACACGTCCGGCCAGTCCTCCGTGGTCATCAACAGGAAGAGTGTGTACAGGGTGGTGCCGAGGTCGCCGAAGAACTCCGGGACCTTGTCGCCGAACAGCTCTTGGGAGAGGATCGCCGAGGTGTAGATGATGACCAGCAGCAACCCTATGACGGTGCCCATGCTGGGGATGGACTTGAACAGTGCGCTGGCGAGCATGCGCATCTGAGGGACCGCGGTGATGATGCGAAGGGCCCGGAGCACGCGCAGTATCCGCAGGATCGCGAACGGCCCGGTGGCGGGGATCAGCGACACGACCACCACGAGCAGGTCGAACCAGTTCCAGCCGCTGCGGAAGAACGACCAACGCCAGGCGTAGATCTTCAGGGCCATCTCGAGGGTGAAGACGGCGACGAAGACCCTCTCCACCACGAGCAAATAAGGGAGGGCCGCATTATCGTAAGTCGCGGCGCCTAAAAGCAGTGCGTTGGCCAGAATAACCGTGAGCACCGTGTTCGAGAACCACTTGCCTTCCACCCATTGGGCGACCTGCTCGCGCCGCAACACACTCCCCCTAGGAATTTCTCCTGTAATTCAGACACCAAGCATCCAAATATAGCGAAGGTCCTCAACCGCACCGACGGTGCACCCCCACCGCTTCCCGGGTCCTCCACGGCTCCTCCACCTCGGGGGCTTCGGGGCTCTCCCACCCGGCCCGTGGGGCCTGCGAGCTTCCTTCGAAGGGGACCACGGTCCTTGCCGTCGCGGGACCGTTACGGGCCCGCTCGCCCTGCTGGTATCTTCTCTGCCGGCCTTCGTGGTGCGACCGGACCCGAAGGAGACCGCCCCCGCACACACCGATGACCTGGGACCGAGGAAGAACACCATGGCGGAGCTCAAGTACTTCACCGGTTCGATGAACTCGGGCAAGAGCACGATGGCCCTGCAGGAGCACCATTCCCGGGGTGGTGCGGGTCTGCTCTACACCAAGCAGGACCGGGCCGGTTTTGGGATCATCTCCTCCCGCCTGGGGCTGAAGTCCCCCGCCGTGGAGGTCGGGGACACCCTTGATCTGTACGACGACATCGCCGACCGCCAGGTGCCCTACGTGATCGTGGACGAGGCACAGTTCTTGTCCTTCAAACAGGTGGGTCAGCTCGCCGGGGTCGTCGACGGTATGCGTATCGACGTGTACTGCTACGGGATCCTCACCGATTTCCAGGGGCAGCTCTTTCCCGGTTCCAAGCGGCTCGTGGAGCTCGCCGATCGGATAGAGGTCCTGCCGGTGTATGCCCGCTGCTGGTGCGGCAGCCGCGCCACCCACAACGCCCGTGTCGTGGACGGGGTCATGGTGTACGAGGGTGAGCAGGTGCACATCGGTGGCACCGAGTCGTACACGACGCTGTGCCGTCACCACTTCATGGCGGGCGTCGCCTGAAGGCCGGTGGTCTCCCACACACTTCGCGCCCCGTGGTGGGTTCTTCCCGGGACCGGTGCGCCGATCGCACTCTCCCTCAGGGATGAGGCCCTGCCGCAAAAGATGTGGTGCGGGCGAGGGTTTTCTCCGGTGTGGGGCAGGCAAGGTGTTGGTGACGTTTTGTCTATGCTGTCCCACGAACGGTGACCGCTGCGGGTTCTGACCGACCCGTTGCGCTCAGCCCTATGACCCCCTGACCCCCAGCTGGGAGAACCGTTGAGCTATGACGTGGTGGCCCTGGTCGGTCGCTTTCCCGATGAGCGGGCGATCGTTCACGCCCTTGAGGGTGTGGACCCGGAGCTGCTGTTGCACTGGCACGCCGACACCAATCTCCTGCAGATCCGTGACCGGGCGGGGCATCTGTTGGCCACGATCGAACCGGGGCAGCGGGTGGAGCACCCCGACGAGGTCGTGCGCCTGCTGGACCCGGACATCGTGGCGGGTCTGCCGGAGACGTTCTGGTGGGTGGAGGTCCGTGCCCGCCCCGACGGGCAAGGGCGTGAGGTGGCGCACCGGTTCGGTGACGGGCTCGCGCTACGGCTCGGCGGCGCGGTGTGGACGTCCGGTACGGCCGACTTCGACCTGTGGAAGGAGTCGGAACATCCGGCGGTCGAGCGAGCGGCGGACCGGTCGGTCCTGGTCGCCCAGGATCGGCGGGTGGTGCCTTTCTCCTCCTGGGTCGGTGATGCCATCGCCACCCACACCGGGCAGAAGATGCTTCAGGTCCTCACCCCCTCCACCGCACGGCTGACCTATGGCATGCGGACCTTTCTGGCCGGGCCGTTGGGGCGGTGGGTGGTGCGGGGCCAGGACGGTGATCATTTCGACGGCCTCACCGGGTTGGCCGTGCGTTGGGACGATGTCCACGGTTTTCTGCCGGACCAGGAGCCGAGTGGGTTGCACTGGGCCGTTGGGAAACCCGGGGCCGAACCCGTTCGGGGTTTTCTGACCGACTTCCCGGAAACCACCGGAACCCAGGTGGTGGTGGATGTGTCGGTGCTGCATCAAGACCCCCTGGTCCCACGCGTGGGGCAGGCGGCGCAGGTCGTCGCCGAGCATCTGGCCAAGGCCGCACCGAGGGCGTGGGGGCCGCACGAGCCCACGCTCAGGGCCTGGGACCGGGAACAGATGGTGGCTTTCGCCCATCGGCGCAAACCTCGGGCGTGCGTGCTGTACCTGTCGGGGCCGCAGGGACGAGGGCATCCCTTCTCCGGGCAGATCCGTCTTTCCTGGCGGGGGAGCCAGGTTCTGGAGCAGGTCTCGGTGGTGGTCGGTTTCCAGGACGAGGACGCCATCACCCCCGAGGTGTTTCCGGTGTTGGTGGAAGCTCTTGCCTCGGCCGGTCTTGTGGAGGCTCTGCGGGTGCTTCGTATTCCTGGGCGTGTTGATGTCACCTACGTGCCTGTGTGGGCGGGGCCCGCGATTCCCGTGGGGCTTGCGATCGGCCCGGAGCGTCTGCGCCGGATCGGTGTCGGACCGGCCCGGTCGGGGCCGATCGCGGGCACCCTGGTCGGCGGGGGCGAGCATCGGGCGGTCTGGTACCCGGTGTTGCGAGATGCGGCTTCGCCTTTGCGGGCCCTGGATCTGGTGCAGCGACAAACAGCTCACATGGCCGCTGTTTCTCGGCGCTGACGCACGGGGGTGGCCCGTTTTCCGAGGCGCGGGGGTTCCTCTTTTGCCCGTCCTCGGGTGCACCCACCACACACGAAAAGTGGCGGATATCACCCATGCTGCTCCACCTGTGCATTTGGACCTCAAACCCTGAAAACACGCCCTCTGGCGCCTCTGAAGCGACTTTTCATGTGAACCGCCCTCCATCCCCGTGAGTCACTACATACGCGCCCATAGTTACATCGATGCTGCAAACGCCTGCTACATCGACGAAACCTGACAGAAGGGATGCACTGGTTGAAGTTCGAACTGATCGAGCCGTCCGAAGATGTCGGTGAGGACGGTGAGGACACTGCCTCCACCCCTTCACGTCCCGCACCCGCCGGCGAAGACCCGAAGGAACCTGCCTTCCACGAAGACCCGAACACTGCCCTTTCCCGACCTGTGGGGCAGCGCATGGCCAGGACCGTCGATGGTGTTCGCGCTTCGCTGGAGCGGCTCAGGGCCCACGTGGCCGCGAAAAGTATCGCCGAGGCACAGGATCAAGCGGATCAGGCCGCCGTGGTCGACACGGAGGTGGACCCCGAGGCCGTGTTCCATCCTCACCGTTTCTCCGGCACCAGGCCCGAAACAGGCCGGGAGGAGAACCGGTGAGCCAGTGGGACATCGATGTCTACGGCGTCTCGCTGGTCCTGAGCGACCTCAGCGACCAACTCGGTGTCGACGGAGGCGGGTTCATGTCCACGATCGACTCCACCTCCGATGGTGTGGACATGGCGTTGAGCAACGTCAAAAGCCCACCGGTGGAATCCGCCCTGAGTGATTTCCTCGGCCACTTCACCACCGAGACCGACGCCATGTTCACCCGCACCCTGTCCTGCCTGCAGGGGGTCAACGAAGCCACCTTGGCCTACAACGAGGGTCAGGAAGAGATGGCGGCCGAGGCCCAACGGCAGGCAGGCACCGCAGAAAACCTCGACATGAATCCCCCACCCCCCATGGAGGGCCCCCATTGACCGAGTCCGGCGCCTTCGAACCCACTCAGCCGCAAACCGGTGTGGATGACAACATGTTCATCCTCATCGACCCCGAGACCATCCCCTACCCCCTGACCGACATCTGGTCGCTGAACTATGCGGCGGAAACGCTACGCACCGGTGGGGAGAACCTGGCCGACGAGGCCGAGGACATGCGGGCGACGTGGCTGACTTTGCAAGCCCACTACAGCGCCCCGGAAACCGGAACGCTCTTTCCCAAGATGAACCCGGTCGCTTCCCGAGGCGAAAGCATCGAAAGCGACCTGCGCACCGTCGCCGGGGCGTTGGAAGACCTGACCGAGGCGGTCCGGACCGCGCGACGCTCACTCAACAGTCTCAGGTTGCAGGCCCAGAGTTTTCGAAACCGCCACGAGGACAAGAAGGTGTGGTGGTTGACCAAGGACGATGAGACCGACGAGTGGGCGCTGCTGGAGAACAAGCGCATCAAGGACGAGGTCAACGCGGCCTGGAGCACCTTCAACGAGGCCGAGAACGACTGTGCCACCCGGATCTCGTCCTTGACCGGTGGCCCGGCCTACTCCTCCCCCGACCAGGCCGGGGGCACCGACGTGATCTACGGTTTGCCCACCGACGCCGGGGAAGACGAACTACCCACCCTCAGGGAGAACTTCCTCGATCCGCTCAACGACATGACCGAGTGGGCTCGCATCGAGTACCACCCTTCCCAAGCCGACTTCAAGAGCAGCAAGATGCAATCGGTGTGGGACACGGTGGTCACCAACGAGCTGTGGCCCATGGCGGTGGGGTCGGTGTCGTGGACAGGGACCTGGCACCCGGACACGGGATGGCAGTGGTCCCTGCCGGGGCGATTGAAAAACATCGGACTGACGGCCCGGGACGAGGTCATGGACACCGCGGACATGATCGGTGTGCATGACCAGCACGGCTGGTTGTGGCAAACCCCCCAGGACGGTCAGGGCGGTGAGGGTTCGGTCTGGGACCGGTGGGGCGACAACCTGGAAAACACCAAGAAGGAGATGTGGGAGTCCTACACCGCCTGGTCCAAGCGTGACGAGGATCCGGAGTACTCCAACTTCACCATCGGCGCCAACGCCGTGATGATGACCGGCGGGCTCCCCCTCAAGCTCATCAAAGGGCTCATCGGTTCGAGTTCGGGCGGGTCCACCGGCCCCACCCCTTCGGACGGGCATTCTCCCGGTTCGGACGGGCCACGTTCGGGCCGGGGCCCGGGGTCGAACGACTGGCCCACCAGTCCGTTGCCCAACGATCGTCCGGGAAGCAACACCCCCACGACCGAGCGTTTCTCCGGTCAGCTCACACACTTACGAGACTCCTTGCTGGACCCCCACCAGCACCGTGGGAACCCTTCTTCCCAGCCTGGTGGCCCTTCCCCCGGCCCGGACCGACCCACCTCCACCGACCGTGGCGATCGACCCTCGTCGGATCCGACCACACCGCACCGTGGGGACTCCTCCACCCAGGACAACCGCACCCCTTCCCATCGGCCTCGGGACGGTGACTCCCAGCGCGGAAACGGCCACGACAACCACTCCGGGACCCGTTCGAACCGGGAGAACAGCCCTTCCACCTCCCCCACGCGTTCGGACAACAGCTCCCAGCGGGACCATTCCGATGGTTCACGATCCGACCGGTCGCCGGAACAGCACCCCCAAGGCCGCCGTGACGACGACTCCTCCGGTGGATCGGGTAACGACCGCACCGGGCGTGGTAATGAAGATCAACAGGGCGGCACCAGGCCTCGTGAGGACCAGGGGCAACCCGAACCCGCCACCGGCGGTGGTCATAGCGACGACGGCGGCAACCAACCCCCCAACGGAGGAACTAGAGGAAACGACGGATTCTCGAACGGCGAGAACCCGAATGGCCCAGGTGATCCTTCAGGGCGGTATTCCGTCACGGAACGAGGAGACGAATCCGGATTCTCAGCTCCGGTCGACCCCAGCGGGAATATCACCCCAGGTGACCCAATGGTTCAACAGCAGTTACTTGACCAGGGACTGAAGGGTGAGCCACTCGACCGGACCATGGATTATCTCGCAAACAATGAAACGAACAACGGAAAACAGATTGCACAGATCATCACCTCTGGCCGATTGAACGGAATTAGCGGGTACCCAGAAATTCTTTCAGAAATCGGTAGCAACAATAAGGACTTTGCCGCAGACAAGGTCACCGAACTAAGATTTGCACATGAATTGACAAAGAGAGAACCACCCGTCAGCGACTTCATATTTCCGCAGGGCGCAAACGACAAACACAATGACGTCGACGTTCAGATAACCACTGGCGGCAAAGAGAACTGGTATTCCTACCAGATCAAGAACGCAAAATCTCCTAATTCCGCCAAGAATAACATCAGAAGGGTGATTAATCAGCTATCCGGGGAGACCGCCGAAGGAACAAATAAGATCGGCCTTCTGGAAGTCAAAGGTTCACACAAAGACTTCCCAGCAAGCGCCATCGACCTGGTGAACAACAAGTTCGAAACAAGTGGAGTGTCCTTTAGGCTATACTTCGATGATGGCGTCATTACCATCCCGGAAGACGCACAAATCTACCCGAACTAGGATTTAAATGACTCAGCTACTCAGCGCCCCCAGCGATATTGCTTCCTGGGACTGGTATGTCGATGTTGAAAGTGGCGAAGTCCTTAATAGTGCAACTTCTCTGGCACTATCAATATCAAGAGTTCTCGACCGTCAGTCTCTTATGGAGCTTTCCGAAATCCGAGTATCCTGGCATCGTTATGGCCAAGGGCCAATCGGTTTTCGCTCCCTCGTCTCTCTTCGAGGCATCCAAGGATTGAACGCAGAGGTGATGACCGAGCGAATCATGTCGAGCCAACCGGCAGGCTATCCAGATACGCATGCTGGCCAGATCGAACTTTTGGGTTCGGGATATTGGATCAACGCCAATGGTGAGAGAAAGAGGGAGGAACAGCTTGTCGATGTCTCACTACTCGTGACTCCGGACGATATCAGCGTGGCACTCGGAGTTCGCCATGACATTTGGATGTGGTTCGATTTTTCAGGAAGGCCACATGAAAAGATTTATAACAGCAACAAACCACGCCTATCCGAGGCACTCAAAGAGATCAGCGAAGTTCTGAAAACTGAGACCATCCCTGGGGATCCTACCTATTTTGCCACACCCGAAGAAGATGGGATAGCAATCCCGGACACTTTCCCGAATGGACTTGGCCGCGACGAAATACACATGCTGTAATGATGTTTCTTTCGGAAAACCATAACATCCATCAGATTCCCCCCTTCCACAGTTGCATTAAAAATCCAGACCCCCGAGCTCTACTGAGTTTTTCGTTAGTTGTATGGGCATGGAGTATTCGGCCATGTGAGCATAGCGGCATCAACACCGTTGTTTTAGGGTGTTGTCGCTGGTGGGGCGAGTCGCCAGATGTGAACCCGGTGCCGAGTTCTGCTTGAGGCGGATGTGGTGCGCTTGCGGGTGGGAAACCGGAAAGAGCGCCGGGTGACCTCCCGCGGTGCGGACCGGCAGCGCCGTGGGGGCAACAGATCATCCATCAACTCACCGAACGCCCACACATCCAGGGCCAGCAGATACTCAGGGGGAAAAACGCCCACCGGTCTGGTGGACCGACCGGCGAGAAGCGTTCAACGCGGTGGTGAAGCTGACCCGATCGGGGTCCAACTGCGTATACCCCGCAGCGCGGGTGATCAAGTCCGACAGGGCCTGATAGACCAACAACAGCGCCCACGCTTCCTGCCGAACCAGGTCAGGGGTGCCAGAGCGAAAACGCACACTCGTGCCACCGCGCAGCTCGGTCTTGACCGCGTCGTAGAGGACCTCTGATTCCCACCGGGCCGCGTACAGGCCCGGGAAGTCCTCAATGGGGTAGCGGTCGACCTCGAGCAGGCTGGTGACCAGGGTGATCGTCTCTCCGACTGTGCTCTGGTGGCCGTGCGCGCTCTCGGTGTCGGTGTAGATGGTGTACTCGATCACGCGCACCAGCGGACCGCCCTTTTTCAGGTGGGCGGTGTAGGAACCATCGGACAGCACCGTGATCGGGGTCAGGTCGAACTGGGCCCCAGCGCGCATGATGACCTGGGCCCCGGTGGCGGTGATGGTGGAGTACAGATCCGAGCCGCAAAACCCGGAGTCGAAGACGGTGAGCATGTCGGGTGCGAACGAGGCCGCCAAGCGCTCGCACAGGGCCTTTTCGCTGGTGGCGTAGGTGTCGAAGGAGGCATCGATCAGCGCGCGGGTGCCGATTTCGCAGTGCGCGATCAGGCGGATCTGGGGGAAGGCTCCGTCGGTGGGGCCGCCGAAGGCAGCCTGGTTCGCGGCGGTGTTAGGCACGTCCAGGCAAGTGCCGTCCACCGCGCTCAGCCGGTAGCCGCGCCAGAACGCCCCCGGGGTCTGGGGGTCGGCCAAGGGGCCTGCTGTGCGAGCGAACAACAACGCCAAGGGCTCGGTGCCCAGCCGTTCCCTGGCTCGGGTCACGCTCGAGGCCTGGGGTGCGCCCGAGGCCGGCACGGTCAAGCCTTGGACGGGGCCGCTGAACGCGCAGCCATCGGCCAGGCGGCGCCAGACTTCTTTGTAGGACAGGTTGCGCCATAGCCACAGCGCCAGCACGAGGTAGAGGGTCAGCCGTGCGGGCAGCTCACGCCGTCGTTGTTGAACGGCACCGCCCTGATCGGCCACGATGTCGACCAGGTCGGGGTCGAAGGTTTGGGCAGCACTCCAAAAGAGGCACGATCAGCCGCGTTCGCCACACCATCGAGTATCTCGTGGGTCGTTCTGGCCGCGAACCCCACCGTGGTGACCGGCCCTGGGGTGCGCCCCCACCAGCGACAACACCCTAAAACAACGGTGTTGCATAGCGGCATGCCCCTGCGAGATAGCTCTACTTCTGGCATGATCATGTTCTGTAAGTGATGTGTTGCCTGAAGGGCTCAGGGGCTATCGTCCACCCGCTACTGCCCCCACCAACCATGGTGATCGGCCCTCCCCC
>DXDP01000040.1 GCA_019115445.1 Candidatus Nocardiopsis merdipullorum | reverse complement strand
CGCGTCTGGAGGTATGTTACTGACCACTATGACGCCGTGGACGGACGATCGGTTCGCCTCGAACCCGGATCGAGACGATGAGGGCCCGTTCACCTGTGACTTTTCGTCGAAGGAGAAGAGTTCTTCCTCACTCTTGTTCTCTTGGCGTCAATCCTGTTGTGGTCCGTGGTCGGGGCTGCCGGTTTCCACCGGCAACGAGTCGTCGCCACCCCACCGGCTCCACGATCCGGGATACAGCCGGGTGTGTCCATAACCTGCGTGCTCCAGGGCGAGCAGGGTGTGGCAAGCGGTCACACCGGACCCACAGTAGGCGGTCGTGGTGATCGCGGTGTCGGTACCGAGCGCGGCGAACCAGGCCCTGAGGACCTCCGGGGCCGCCAGAAGGCCGTTCTCGTCGAGGTTGTTCTGCCAGGCGGCGCTGCGTGCCCCCGGTACGTGACCGGGGCGGGCATCCACGGGGGCCGGTTCCTCCCCGGTGTAGCGGCCGTACGCACGCGCGTCCAGGAGCAGACGGTTCGGATCACCGGACTGGGCCCGCACGGTTTCGGTGTCGGCGATCCGGTCCTGGGGCCAGGGCAGCGGGGTGCGGTGCACGGGCTCGGGGACGATCGTGCCCTCCTCCAACTCACCACCCCAGGCCTGGATCCCACCGTCGAGGATCGCGGCGGAGCCACCGAGCGCACGGAGCATCCACACCAGCCGGGCGGCGACCGAACCGGCGGCGTCGTCGTAGGCCACCACCGCGGTGTCGTCGCCGATCCCGAGCGCTCCCAGGGAAGCGGCGAAGGTCTCCGGTGACGGCAGGGGGTGACGTCCCCCTTCCCGCGAGGCGGGGGCGGACAGATCGGTGTCCACGTCGGCGAACACCGCACCGGGAAGGTGGCCGCCGAGGTAGGCCTCGTGGCCGGACCTTCCGTCGAGGTACCAGCGGGTGTCGACCACGATCACGCGGTCGCGGTGTGCACGGAGCCAGTGGGCCGACACGGCCACCGGCAGACTCGTCGGTTCGGACATGGCCTCACTCTGCTTCGTCGGTTCGTGTCGGGTGGGTCCTTCCTCGCCGAACACGAGGAGAAACACTGTGGCCCGCGCCCGAGGGGGTTGTCCAGGGCGCGGCAGGTCCTCACCGGGGACCTGGTTCGTTCAACCGCGATCTTCTCGGTGGACCTTGAGGATCCACCACAGGCCCAACGCGGGCAGAAGCAACGGGATGAACACGTAGTCGCTGCCGAAGTTCGACCACACGGTGCCGTCCGGGAAGATGCCCGGCCGGAACACGCTGAGGGCCCCGACGACCAGTACCCCCACCATCTCCACGCTCACGCAGACCAGGGCGATGACACGCGAGACACGGCCCGCCCGGGCGAGCCCGACGGCGGCCACGAAGTACAGTGCCCCGGCAAACACCGACAGGGCGTAGGCCAGGGGTGCCTCCTCGAAACGTGTGAGGAGCTGGTAGGTGCCACGCGCGGTCGCGGCCAACGCGAAGACGGAGTACACGGCCACCAACAGGCGGCCCGGACCGGTACGCAAGGTCCGGTCGGGGCGGGAGCGGTTCGGGTCAGACAACGGGACTCCAGATCTGCTCGATCCGGACCAGGAGCACGGGCAGGATGAAGCACGCGAAGGAAATCACGGCCGGTCCCCACTTGCTGCGTTCCATGAACCCCCACACCGCACACGCGGGGGGAAGGAGTGCGATCGTGGCCAGGTAGGAGACCAACATCACCACGTCCTCGGGGCTTTCCCCACCCACCAGGGTGATGGTGGCAAGGACGACTTGCCCGAGCACGAGCAACCACAGGACCGCCATGCCGATCAGGTGCGGAACCAACATCGGCTGATCCCGGAAGGTGGAGATCAAACACCAGACGGCCACTGCCAAGGACACCATCTGGATCGTCATGGTCAGCCAGTCGGCCACACCGCCTCCGCTCGTACTACTCACGGACCCGCCGAGGACAGGGACCGCACGGCTACGACACACGGTAGTACCTACGTGTCATCACCCTGAACAGAGGTGGGGCACGATGGGGAACGATCGACCACGGGAGGTATCGGGTGCTCTTGGCACATCCTGTCAGTGTCGTCCGCGAGGCCGAGCGCGAGCTCATGGCGCAACTTCCCTCCGGGACGCTGATGAAGCGAGCAGCCTCGGGACTGGCCGTGCAGTGCGCGCGGAAACTCTCCCGTGTCTACGGTTCACGAGTTGTGCTCATGGTCGGCAGTGGTGACAACGGTGGGGACGCCCTGTATGCGGGTGCGTCCCTGGCGGCACGCGGTGCGGTCGTGTGCGCACTCACCGCTGGATCACGTCTGCACGAGGAGGGTGCGGCGGCGTTGCGTGCCGCCGGCGGACGGGTGCGTGCCTTCACCGAATCCGAGGAGGACGAGACCGACCTGTTCGGTGCGGACCTGATCGTCGACGGGCTTCTCGGTATCGGTGGCCGTGGCGGTCTGCGTGAACCGTATGCCGCACTGGCCGCTGTGGCGGACGGCGCACCCGCGCCCGTGATCGCCGTGGACCTGCCCAGTGGGGTCGACGCCGACACCGGTGAGGTGTCGGGGCATGCCGTACGCGCCGATGTCACCGTCACCTTCGGCACGTACAAGCCCGGTCTGTTCGTGGACCCCGCCGCCGAACGGGCAGGGCACATCGTCCTGGTCGACATCGGTCTGACCCCGGAGCTGCCCGGGGCCACGGTCCTGTGTCCCCGAGCCGTGGACATCGCCCGCCTCCTTCCGTCCCCTTCCGTGGAGGATCACAAGTACAGCAGGGGGGTACTCGCCGTGCGTGCCGGTTCCGACCGGTATCCGGGTGCGGCCCTGCTCACCGTCGGAGGGGCCTTGCGCACCGGTGTGGGCATGGTCCGTCACGGGGGAGGCCCGGCCGTTCGTGAACAGGTCGTCGCCCGCTGGCCGGAGACGATCGTCGAGGACGTGGATCCCGCCCGCACCGCTGCTCTGGAACCAGGTCGGGTGGACGCCGTCGTCGTCGGGCCGGGGCGGGGGACCGACACCGCCCACAGGGATGAACTGCAAGTACTCCTCGACAGTGACGTACCCGTCCTCGTGGACGCCGACGGCCTGAACCTGTTGGCCGGCGAGAGC
>DXDP01000039.1 GCA_019115445.1 Candidatus Nocardiopsis merdipullorum | reverse complement strand
GGCTTGGTACGGCCCTTGGTGACCGCGTACGGACGCACCAGCGAACTGGGCGCGCTGCTCGACGCGGGTCGTTGGTCATACGGTTGTTGGATTGGTCGAGGAACATCTCCGCCGCCCGGCACGGCCGGCATCCCACCCGTGGGGGGATGGCCCGGCTGTTGACCGAACCACGAGGCGCTCCCGGCATCTCTACTGTGAGGTGCCACCACTTCCTCCTGTCGGTGGTGGATCAGTGGATTCCCGAGGTACGCGCCGTTGGTGTCAGCGCCCTCCCCGCCCGCTCGACGAGCAGAGTCATCTCGTACGCGACCAGACCGAGGTCGCTTTCCGCCGCTGCCAGAACGGCGAGGCAGGAGCCGTCGCTGATGCTCATGATGAGCATCAGCCCCCGCTCCATCTCGACGACGGTCTGGGCAACCGCTCCACCCTCGAACACCCGGGACGCGCCCTGGGTCAGGCTGGACAGACCCGAGGCGATCGCCGCCAACTGGTCGGCCCGGTCCGCCGGGAAGCCCGCAGAGGACGCCAGGGGAAGGCCGTCAGAAGAAACGACGATCGCATGAGCGACATCGGGTACGCGGTCGGCGAAGTCAGTGATCAACCAGTTGAGTTCATTGACCTGTCGACTCATCTGATCTCCTGTCCAAGTTTGCCGGCTCCTCTTTCGGCACTGCTACCGCCGGCACGGCACGTGACAGCATTGCCTTTGCGAACTGCCCGGACCTTCCCGTGGGGGAAACCGGGAGTCTGGTGTTCTGCTCTCGTGGAGCGGTGCGCCCGAGAAGCTCGATAGATGCTATTGCATCCTGCTTCCCGGGATAAGGGGGACCCCGTCCCACCGGTTGCCACTGGTGTCACTCCTCCGTCAAACCTTCGCCGAGTCGATTCCGACCTTCTCGGACTCCTCGCTGGAAACCCGAGAAACGGTTGCGGACCCGGTCTGCACTCCGAGTGGGTACCTGTTTGAAGTTCTCCGGTTTGGGAGCAGTCCCCGGGACAAGGTTTGCCTTGGGAACTCGTTTTGGCAACCCCGAGGTGGTCAGTCCACCCGCGAGCGGCTCGGCCGCCGTACGAGCAGCCTTCCACCCACGGTCGGCCGCGGAGTTCCACTCCTGCTCAGAACTCGATGTCGAAACGTTATGTCCTGAGGTGGTGCTCCGAGACTGTTGCGGCGCCTGTGAGGGATCGACCTGCTGGATGGGCCCGGTCTCGGTGGCGTCCACCGTCGGCCCGCCCGTGCGACGCTTGAACCAGTTCGATTCGATCGCGTCGAAGATCGGGAGCGAATCGGCGCTTCCACCCTCCGGTGTCGGCGGCACGACGGTGCCACCCGTTCCCTGAGCGCCACCGTAGCGGCGGGAGAGGTAGGCGGTGGAACCATATCCCTCACGGGACTCCGGAACACCGGGGCGCTGGTTTACGGGACTCTGGGGCTGTGAGAAGTCCGTTCCCCGGCCGCCGGATGCCGCCGGAGACTCGGTCGTGTGCTCCTCCTGCTGCTGCCCGGGAGCAGGGCCCCCGTGGCTGTCGGTCCGTCCCGGTTCGATGAACCCACCGGGGCCGGTCTCCTCGCGTACGCCTCGGTCCGTGTCGAAGGCGCCGTAGGTGCTGCCGTCGGAACCGAACGGGGCCGAGGTCTCCGGGCGACGGAACGCCCCCGTGTCCGTGGGCCGTTCGAACGCTCCGGTGTGCGCAGATCCGCTCTGCCCATAAGAGGCGTCGGCACCGTCGTCGGCCCGGGGTGCCGGGTCGAAGAGGCTGCGTCCGGTGCTTTCCGGGCGCGGCGCCTCCTCCTCGACATCATAGGGGTCGACGACCGGTGTGTCCTGGCCGGGATCGATCGAGTTGGTGGCTCCGCTGCCGCGGGTGGTCTCCCACACGGATCCGGAGCTCGAGGAACCGGTGTTCCACAGGTCCTGACCGCTCGGGGGGTGTTCATCGGCACGGGAGCCCCCCGGCTGACGCTTGGGCAGGCCACCCATCTCGGCGGGGCCGGGAACATTGTCGTGCTGCTGCCAGGGATCGCCCGGTTCGGCAGCTGCCGGACCGGCCGCAAAAGCCGCCTCTGCTTCGGCGTAGGTGTTGGGGATGCCCGTGGACAACGCGCCCCGGCTGTCCGGTCCACCGACCGCGTACTGGCCCTCGACCGGTGTGATGAGCAGGTCCGAGGAGAACACGACGACGGCCGTGGTGCCGCCTCCGTGTGCCTCCTCCAGGAAGACCCGGATCTTGTGGCGGTGCGCCAGGCGCGAGACCACGAACAGACCCATGCGACGCGAGACCGCGACGTCGATGACCGGAGGGGCGGCCAGTCGGGCGTTGATCGCCGCCAGGTCCTCCGGGGCCAGGCCGATACCGCTGTCGGTGACGTTCACCTGCACGTCGCCGTTGTCGAGGCTCTTGGCGCTGACCAGGACCTCTGTGTCGTGTGGGGAGAAGGCTGTCGCGTTCTCCACGAGCTCGGCCACCAGGTGGATCACGTCGTTGACCGGGCGTCCGAGCACCGAGATGTGGGAAGGGGCGCGTACGTTGACCCGCTCGTACTGCTCGACCTCGGAAATCGCGCCGCGCAGTACGTCCACCAGCGGGACCGGCTGGGCCCATTTACGGGTGTTGTCCTGACCCGACAGAACCAACAGGTTCTCGTTGTTGCGGCGCATACGCGTTGCAAGGTGGTCCAGCTGGAACAGGTCGGACAGACGGTCGGAGTCCTGCTCGGTCTGCTCCAGGCCGTCGATCAGACGCAGCTGCCTCTCGACCAGGGTCTGACTCCTGCGGGAGAGGTTGACAAACATCGCGTTGACGTTGCTGCGCAACGCGGCCTCGTCCGAGGCCAGGGTCAGGGCCACGCGGTGGACGTCGTCGAACGCGCGGGCGACCTCGCCGATCTCGTCGTTGCTGTCGACCTCGATGGGACTGACCCTGACGGTTTCGGGGACCGCACCGGCCTCCTGCATCCGGTTGATGGCGTCCGGAAGGTCGCGTTCGGCGACACGTCGTGCGCCGTCCTCCAGGGTCCGCAGCGGACGCACCAGGGAACGGACGACCAGGGAGGTGAGCACGAAGACCGCGAGCAGCAGGCCCGCCACGAGCGACAGGTCCAGCAGAGCGCGGCTCATGGCGCCGTCCCGCAGCTCCTTGGCGGACTCGGCGATGCCGGAGGCGACCTCTTCCTCGACCGTCTGGAGGCGTTCCAGTGCGCCGTCGGCGATCTCCTTGTAGTCCTCGGGGCCGTCGTTGGCGGTCACACCGGTGAGGTTGTCACCCCGATCCGCGCGGTACATCACGCGCATGCGCATGGTCGAGACCTGGCTGACTTCCAGGCCGGTGAAGTGCTGATCGTAGACGTCGCGCTGCCCGGGTGTGGCCGCCTGCACGAAGTTGGAGATCTCGTTCTCGTAGCGGGCCCGGCTGGAGTCGATGGCCTCGGCGATACCACCGGTCATCGTGTTGCGGGACAGAGAATGGGCCATGAGGGCCGTCTCGTAGGCGAGTTGGTCCCGCGCGTTGGAGAGTGCTGTGAGCGAGCGCACGCTCTCACGCAGATCACTGTCGTTGGTCTGGTCTGCGATGGTCTGGTTGAAGTCCGCCATGGCTCGGGCCACGGTGCGGTACTTGGTGACAACCGGCAGCACGGTGATACGGGTCGAGTCGACCTCGGTACGCAGCGAGTCGAGTGTGGCCAGCTGGCTCTCCATGGCCGAAAGACGGTTCTCGGCGAGCTCGCCGTCCATGTCACCCATGTCCTCGAGGCGCGCACTCAGCGTGCCTGCCAGGTCGCGGGAGAGGTCGCGTTCCTCCTCCAGCTCCTCACGCAGCTCCTCCGAGCGTCGCTCCGGGTCTGCGTCGTCGGAGATGTAGATCGCGCTGGCCGTGCGCTCCCGCCCGAGTTGGTTGGCCAACTGCACGATGAGTACACCCACCTCGGCACGGTCCTCGATGTGTCCGTGGGTGACCGTGGAAGACACACCCTCGTAGCCTCGTAGGCCACCGAGCACCAGTGCCACAGCCGTGGGAATGACGATGAGGGCCACCAGCCGGGAGCGAACCCGCCAGTTACGTGGCCGCCACCAATCGGCTCCGCGCCGCGGCGGGGCATCGGCGTTGTCGGCCTGCGCTGCCTCGCTCTGCGCGCCGGCCTCGTCTTTTGTCGCTCGTGTCGACACGGACCCTCGCAACCTTTCGTGTCACCGCTTCGAGTGGATCTGGAGACCCAGGGGTCACCCGCTCCGGAAATGAGTGCGTCCTCTGGAAAGTTCGGTATAGACCACGTGGTCCACCAGACCGGGAAACGGTGGGGAATGTGGGGAGATGTGAAGACTGTCCGCCGGACTCACCTGGGGAAGAGAGGCGCCACGCACCACATGTTCTCCATCAGTGCATGTGCGGTGGATAGCGTATCAACGGGCAAGAAGCTCTCGACTCGGCCGATTGACGGCACGAAGCGAGTCGTCTTCGCCGCCCATGAGCCCATAGTGCCCTCACAGTCGGCATTATGACCAATCTTCCTGGTCAGCACCGATGTCCGAAACCCACCGGTCGAACAAGTAACTTTTTGGACACACCATCGGTTTCCATGACAACACCACCCTGACACGACATTGCGGCGCACGATACATGCAGGTTTCGGGAAGGACACGAAGCCGCAGCCCCCCGTCATGCCACGGTCGATCCCGACACCAGGGGACGAACCCGCAACCCTGGGCTCTTGCCCCTGAGCCATCACAGGCCCCGACCCTCATTTTCGGTCATCTCGCCGCCGCCACCATCGGGAGCAACGGC
>DXDP01000402.1 GCA_019115445.1 Candidatus Nocardiopsis merdipullorum | reverse complement strand
GTCTTCAGCAAGTTCGAACAGGCCACCCACACCGGCCTGCACCTGGAGAAGATCACCGGTGCCCGTGACGACCGGTTCCGCACCATCCGTATCGACCAGTTCTGGCGAGGTGTGGTGTTGGCCCCCGACAGCGGCGACACCTACATCCTGCTCAAGGTGCTTCCCCACGACGATGCCTACGACTGGGCCAAGAGCCGCAAAGCCTCGGTGAACATGGCCACCGGAGGGATCGAACTGCGCGACGTGGCAACAATGGACTCCACACTGCCCCGCCTGGAAAAAATGGCGGACAAAGCACCCCAACTGCTGTTCGAGCACGTCTCCGACGCGGACCTGCACAGGCTCGGGGTGGACGAACAAACCCTGGCACTGGCACGCGCCCTCCGCGCCCCCTTCCAACTGGAAGCGGCGCACGGATTGATACCGCCGGTGCAATGGGACGTCCTGTACGGACTGGCCAGTGGAATGACCCCCGAAGAGGTGTGGGCCGAAATGAGCTCCACCATCGTGGAAGGGGTGGACCCCCACGACCTGGATGCCGCGGTGGCGCGCAGTTCCGACCGGATCCTGCTGGTGGAGGGCCCCGACGAGCTGCTGGCAGCCCTGGAACACCCCTTCGACCTGTGGCGGATCTACCTCCACCCGGTCCAACGTTCGGTGGTGGAAGCCACCCACAACGGGCCTGCCCGGGTCAGTGGCGGCCCCGGAACAGGAAAGACCGTGGTCGCCATCCATCGGGCACACCGTCTGGCCAGGGCAGGTGGCCACGTCCTGCTGACCACCTTCACCTCCACCCTGGCCGACACCCTGCGGGCGAGTCTGCGCCTGCTCGCCGAGCACGACAGCACCGGCGACGCCGAAGAAGTGCTCTCCCGTATCCGAGTGGAACACGTGGACCGGCTGGCACACCGGCTCTTCCGAGAAGAGCACGGTCAACCGAACCTCCTACAACCCCAGCACGAACGCAAACTGTGGGAACAGGTCCTGTCCACCTTGGAGCTGGACCTGAGCCCCGCCTTCCTGGCCGAAGAGTGGCGACAAGTGGTCCTGGCGCGCCGTGTACAGACCGCTTCTGAGTACCTGTCCGCCAAACGCGGTGGGCGAGGGCGTGGTCTGAGCATCCCCCAAAGGGCCCAGGTCTGGCAGGCCATCTCCGGTTTCGACGAGCTGTTGACCGCACAGAACCTGTGGACCCACGAGACCGTGTGCGACGAAGCGGCCCGCCTGCTGAACGCCCGCTCGGACAAGCCCTTCGACCACGTGGTCGTGGACGAGGCACAGGATCTGCACCCAGGACAGTGGCGGCTGCTCCGGGCCGCAGCAGCGCACGGCCCCAACGACATGTTCATCACCGGAGACGCCCACCAACGTATCTACGGCCCTCAGGTGAGCCTGGCCGAAATGGGGGTGAACATCCGCGGACGCTCGTCGAAACTACGCATCAACTACCGCACCACGGCCCAGATCCTCAGGTGGAGCCTGACACTGATGCGAAAACAAGTGGTCGACGACCTGGACGGAGGTCTGGACTCGATGGCGGGCTGCCGCTCGGAGATGCGCGGCTCCGAACCCGTCCTGACCGGCCTGACCACAGCAAAGAAAGAACTGGAGCACCTGGTCCACACCGTTGAGGAGTGGACCAGGGCCGGGGTGCTGCCCGAGGAGATCGGCGTGTCCGCACGCGCCAACCGCTCGGTGGAGCAGGCGGTCGAGGAACTGGAGAAAGCGGGTGTGCCCGCAGTACCCCTGGCCAAGGGACGGGCCGCCGAAGGTGCGGTGTCGGTCGGCACCATGCACCGCATGAAGGGGCTGGAGTTTCGCTGCCTTGCCGTGATCGGGGTGAGCCAGGACCAACTACCCGCACCCCGAAGTCTCACCCCCGAATCGGAGGACGCCGGTGCGCACGCCCGTGACCTGCTACGTGAGCGCAGTCTGCTGTTCGTGGCGTGCACAAGAGCACGTGAACAACTGAGCATCAGCTGGACCGGGCAACCGAGCCCCTTCCTCGACACACTCCTGAACCAGGGCTGAACACACCCGTCACGAGCCCCCCGACAGAAAGACGAAGAGCATGGCGAAACTGTCCCGACTCCTCGACCAGATCGACGCCGGAACGATCCTGCTCCCGGAATTCCAACGCGGCTACGTGTGGAACCGCGACCAGGTACGCGGCCTGATGCGGTCCATGTACCTGGGCCACCCGGTGGGGAGTCTGCTGCTGTGGGAAACCTCCGACCCCGGGGTCTCGGCCCGCGGCAGTGCCTCCGGCAACGGCACCTACCTGATGCTGTTGGACGGTCAGCAGCGCATCACCTCGCTGTACGGGGTGGTCAAGGGACACCCACCCGGTTTCTTCGAAGGCGATGACAAAGCATTCACCGGCTTGAACTTCAACGTGGAAAGTGAAGAGTTCGCCTTCTACTCACGCAACAGGATGGCAAAGGACCCACGGTGGGTGGATGTCACCAAACTGTTCAACTCCAACGTGTTCCACTTCCTCGCCCCGCTCGCCGACCGGTACGGGCAGGAACAGGCCGCCGTCTACCTGGACCGACTCAACCGGCTGAGCCAAATCATCGAGCGTGAGTTCCACCAGGAGAAAATCACCGGGGTGGACAAGGACATCGAGGAAGTCGTCGGGATCTTCAACCGGGTCAACTCCGGCGGCACCAAGCTGTCCAAGGGTGACCTGGCTCTGGCACAGGTGTGCGCGCAGTGGCCCGACGCCCGCCAGGTGATGCGCACAACCATCGACCGCTGGGAGGAAAGCGGGTACAAGTTCACCCTCGACTGGCTGCTGCGGGCGACCACGGCGGTGGCCACCGGCCGATCCCAGTTCGAACATCTGAGCAAGGTCGACTCCGGGGAGTTCCGTTCGGCCCTGGAGCGCACAAGCGCCCACACCGACCTGCTCCTGGAAGCGGTGTCGGGCCGGCTGGGTCTGGACCACGACCGTGTCCTGAAGAGCCATTCCTCCCTGATCACTGCGGTACGGCTGTTGGAACTCAACGGTGGCCGGTTCGATGATCGGGCACACCGGGACAAGGTCTTGTACTGGTACATGCACTCGGCCCTGTGGGGCCGTTACACCGGTCCCACAGAGACCACCTTGCAAAAGGACTTCGACACAGCAGCACGCAGTGGGGTCGACGGGCTGATCACAGCGCTGGAGCACTCTCGGCGTGGTTCCCTCGTCATCGGCCCACGCGACTTCGAGGGCACACAGGGGACGAGGTTCTACCCCCTGCTGTACCTGCTGATGCGCTCGGGAAGCGCCCGCGATCTGGGGACCGGCCGGGAACTGACCGTGGCGGCACTGGAGTCGGGTAACCGACTGGAGCGACACATGCTGTTTCCCACAGCGTTGCTACGCGGGCACGGCACCAAGTCCGACGCCATCGCCAACTTCTGTTTCCTGGCCGACGGCAACGATCTGGGGGTCGGTCAACTCGCCCCGCACGAGTACCTGGGCCGGGTCGAGGCCGCACAGCCGGGGGTGTTGGCCTCCCAGTGGATCCCCACCGACCCGTCACTGTGGCGGGTGGAACGTTACCGCGACTTCCTGGCCGCACGCCGGGAGATGCTGGCCGAGGCCGCGCAGTCCTTCCTGGACGGGTTGCTCGAGGGAACCCATGAGGACGGGCGGGAACTGCAGCCGCTCACCGTGGTGGCACAGGATGCGGTGGATCCGCGCAGTGAACAGATCCGTGCCTTGGTGCGGCAGCTGCGGGAGGCCGGCTACGCCGAACCAGAACTGGACACGGCCATCAACGACCCCGCCCACGGAGGGGTCATCGCCGAGGCGGAGGCGTTCTGGCCCGACGGGCTCCAGCACGGTCTGGGCAAGCCCGTGGTGTTGAAACTGGATCCGGAGCGGGCTGACCTGTCACGGCTCCAAGAACTCGGCTTCGAGGTATTCACCTCGGTGGAGGCACTGGCCGGGTTCGTGGAGCGACTCGGACGCGAGGCCGCCGGAGAGAGCCACAGTCCTCCGCAGGAGAGGGAAGAGCAGGAAGGGCCTTCGGAGCCCGCCCCGGAGACAGCGCTCTTCCACAAGGCGATGGTCTCGATCTACGAACGCGCCAAGGCCGAGGTGGGGTACACACCGACGTACTTCTTGAGGATGCTCTCCGAACTGGGCCCTCTGGAGACGGCACGCAAACTGCTCCACGATCCAACGGTCTCGGACGGATTCGCCAACCTGTGGGACCGAGGCCGGTTGGACTTGACGGTGGAGGCCTTGGTGCTGCGACCGGAGTTTTCCTCGTTGTTCACCGATCAGGAGCTGGACCGGGCGCGGGGCCGCCTGAAGCAGTTCGAGTAGCCACTTCCCGAACGGACAGGGACATTGGTGCCGGGCGGGAAGTGGCCGCCCGGCCGGGAACGGTCCGGAAGGCCTGCGTTGGCCTCCCGGACCTCCCGCCCGTACCCAGTCCGAACACCCCTGGCCGTACTCAGTGTGGCGACGGCGGTCGTTGCAGGCCCAGGTGGCCCCGGAGCGTGTCGGCCTGGTACTCCCGACGGAACAGCCCTCGCTGCTGCAGGACGGGGACCACGTGGTCCACGAAGTCATCGATCCCGCCCGGCAGGGACGGCGGCATGAGGTTGAACCCGTCCGCGCCGCCGTTCTCGTACCACTCGGTCATCCGGTCGGCGATCTGCTCGGGGGTGCCGACCATGGTGCAGTGTCCGCCGCCTGCGGCCAGTCGGCCGAGCAGTTGTCGCACCGTGGGCCGTTCGGAGCTGATGATGCGCAGGATGGTCTCGTAACGGCCCTTGGGTCCGGTGAACTCCTCCAATGGCGGCAGGTCGGGAACCGGAGCATCCAGATCCCAATCGGTGCAGTCCTGTTCGGTGAACAGGCTCAGTTGCTGCAAGGACTCCTCGGTCGGTAGCAGTTCGTCCAGTTCGCGTTGCTTGGCTCTGGCCTCCTGCTCTGTGGAACCGACGTAGGTGACCAGACCGGGCATGATCGCCACGGAGCGGGGTTCGCGATCGGCCCGACGGATCCGCGCTTTGACGTCGCTGTAGTAGTCCTGGGCGCTGGGTAGGTCGTAGGCCACGGAGTAGATGGCCTCCGCGCGGCGGGCCGCCAGCGTGCGCCCCTGTTCAGAAGAGCCCGCCTGGAACAGTACCGGGTTGCCCTGCACCGGGCGCGGCACGTTCAACGGACCGTCGACCTGGAAGTGTCGACCCTGGTGGTTGATGGGGCGTACCAGGTCCGGGTCGGCGAAGACACCGCCCCGGTCGTAGTGGAAGGCCTTGTCGCTCCAGGAGTCCCACAGCCCCAGTACCGCTTCCACGAACTCCTCGGCGCGCTCGTAGCGCTCCTGGTGCACCGGCATCTGTTCGTATCCGTGGTTGCGGGCCTCGGCGTCGAACATGGAGGTCACCACGTTCCAGCCCATCCGTCCTCCGCTGATGTGGTCCAGGGAGGCCAGCAGGCGCGCGGCGTGGAAGGGGGTGTAGAACGTGCTGGACACGGTACTGACCAGCCCGATGTGCCGGGTGGCCCTGCTCATGGCCGACAGGGCGGTCAGTGGTTCGAGGAACCACCATGGGCCACCGGCAACGTCTCCCGCGGCGTGGCCGTCGGCGAAGAAGACCGCGTCCAGGCGGCCGCGTTCGGCGGTGCGGGCCAGTTCTTCGAAGTAGGTGATGTCACCGATCCGTTCAGCGGGCGAGTCGGGGTGGCGCCATGCGGCCTTGTGGTGGCCGCAGCCGAAGATGAACAGGTTGAGGTGCATCTGGCGGTCGGGGACGGTGGCCATCAGTTCATCACCGACCCACCGTCGACGACGACTGTCTGTTGGTCGATGGGGGCCGCAGTGCGGAGGGGGCTCATCGGGGCCCTTCTGTCGTGGGCGAAGGCGATCCCCTCGACCACCGAAGTCTCCGGCCGTGCGTGGACATCCCTTCGCCAGCGTTATCTGGATCAGGTTCGACGGGTGTCATCTCAGCCCGGAGAGGTGTATTCCGGGCACCCCGTGTCACTCCCGCTCAACCTAACCCATGGGTGCTGCCTCGGGCCACTCCTCATGCGCACGGCCGTAACGTCGGGCGGGCCACCCGCACGGCTTCATGGGGGCGTTGACCATGTTCATGGACGTACAGCCGGTACCGGTCAGGTTGGTCGGGGCCAGGTCTGCGGCGCGGCTCGGGCCGGCAGCTTGTCTGCGGCGGTCGGACGGGTGTCACGACCCCTGCCGCTCAGGGCGCCGAGGAAGGAAAGCACCGTGTGGGAGTCGCGGACCAGGTCGAGCGCCGAGCCTGGGGTGACAGACCCGTTGACCCTCTTCCTCTTCGAGGATCTTGTACCTGTGGTCATCCTCGGCGTCGAAAGTGACCACGGGTACAAGATCACAGATGCTCGGTCCCTCCTGCTGATTTGCGGTTGGAGGGGCCGCCGCTTCAGGAGATGGCCGACGTACAGAAGCTGGCTCGCTCCTCTCAAGAAGAGATTCGCGAGGTGGCTCGCGGCTATCACCGCGTGGACTTGGTGACCGAACTGGAAGGCGCCCACTCCGTCCTGACCGCAGCCGGGATCGTCTGCAGGCTGCCGGCCGCCGATGATCTCCGCGGCTTGGAAGAAGAAGAGCGGTCGGTACTGGGATGGGTTGTTCGCGAAGGGGTCACCAATGTCATCCGCCACTCACAAGCCTCCTATTGCACGCTTTCCATCGAGAGTGACCGGGAGTCGACCACCTTGTACGTGGTCAATAACGGCGCAGGGCGCGCTACCGGTGCCGTCGGCCACGGCGATGGGAAGCAGAGCGAGAAGAGTGGGCAAGGGCCAGGGGTCGACATGACCGGACTGAAGCAGCGCCTGGCCGACCGCGGGGGAACTCTGGCCCATGGCCACGACGGTGAAAGCACTTACCATCTGCGTGCACGCGTCCCCCGACGACAGGAGCATCCGTGATCCGGATCCTGGTGGCCGAAGACGAACACCTTATTCGCGAAGCCATGAGCGCGCTACTGGCCCTGGAAAGCGATCTGGAGATCATCGCCCCAAGCCTCTTCCGGCCCTGAGGCGGTTGTGGCGGCGCGGCGAGGGCACGAGCGGTGTGTTCAGCGTTCTTGACCGACCGAAAAGAAGATCGCGCCACCGTGGGGGCCTCTTTTTTTTCAGGTGGTGTTCCTTCTGGGTCGGAAATGATGCTGGTCATCGCGCTTTTCTTCTTCTGATGCCGTGCGACGGGTCACCTCCGAACAAGTGATCGGCTGCTCTTTCAGAACCGTGTTGTTCATGATGGGATCTCATCGGAGTACTGTGATGCCCGCACACAAGACTGCCTCACAAAACTCATATGTAATCCCAATTCACATACGTAACAAGGCAGAGGTCAAGAGGGTGCTGAAGGCCACCGACGTCGAGTTCAGGTATCGCGCAACTGCTCGTACTGAGCACAGTTTTCATCTCGGTCCTATTTCTTTCGAGCTCGAAGAAGGAGAATCAATTGCTGTTGTCGGTACGTCCGGTTGCGGAAAAAGCACGTTACTCAAGCTCTTGTCCGGTTCGCTGCGTACCACCGTCGGAAACATCGAGTACGGCGGAATCAACCTGGCCAAACTGAATGATTCCACTGCCGCCAAATTACGCCGAACCTCTCTGGGCGTGATCCACCAGGACTACAGCGTTCTTCCGTTCCTCACGGTGAAGGAGAACGCCACGCTCCCTTCTCGACTGTCACGACGAAGCACCAGCGGAACCTCACACGTGCTGCACGAATTCGGGATCGAACACCTACAAGATCGCCTCGTGTCCAATCTGTCCGGCGGTCAGCAGCAGCGTGTCGCCATCGCCAGAGCCGTCTGCCAAGGAGCAGAAATACTTCTTTGCGACGAACCGACCGGTGCTCTGGATGCGATCACCGCAGAAAATGTTTCGAATGCGCTGTACCGGTCACTGAACCTTGGTGTGCGTGGGCTCATCATCTCCACGCATGATCTTTTGCTTGCTTCGCACGCAAAGTATGTTTTCGTCATGTCCCAGGGCAGAATCAAGCAGGTTCTGTCAGATGCCTCACCGGAGTCCATACACATGGCATTGCGCCACGAGTACAGCGATTCGTCACAGGAGTCCTCAGCCGATCACACGGGGGCCCGGTGATCATCTTCTTCAAAGGCACCCTGGCGTCCTGGCGATCCAACACCGCCACCGTCATTACTTTGACCATCAGCGCAACAGTTCTGGCGATCCTGCTCAGCATTGCGCTCGGAGAGGGAGACGGTGACTCCGAGGGGAAAGGGCTCGCCTCCAGCTTCTCGATCATCACCGGGCTCTCAGCCATACTCGCGGCTCGAGGAATACAGATACACAGCTATGGCCTGAGAGAACCGTTGATCGCTCTTCTCAGAGCCGTGGGGTTCAGCTGGAACAGGATCACCCTGCTGGCGCTGGCAGAATCTGCATTGTTGGCAGCACTGTCCTTCCCTGCCTCACTCATAATGGGATGGGCACTTGCCCCAATTATTGGCTCGTACCTGCGTTCTGTGGACTTGCTTCACCCTTCTGAAACAGCTGCGCTCAGCGCACCCGGCGCCTTCGGCTCCCTGTTCACGATTTTGGGTATCTCGCTGGTTTGCTCGTTTGCTGCACTACGCTCACTCAAAAAGCGCGACAAAGTAATATCCACAAGTGCTGCCGAAAAGACTGGAACAGCACTTCGAATACCAAGCATAGCGGCGCTGGCTCTGGCTTTCTTGGTCATACTCGTCCTCTGGGGCGCTTCCGGGTTCTCGAGCAGTGGTATCGGGTTGGCTTTTCTGGGGACAATTCTACTCTTCATTGCTTTACCGTGGCTGCTTTCGAGGGGCATCTCTGAGGCTGCTTCACTGTTTTCACGCCATGTTGGTGAGCGTCATGTCATACTTCATTCGGCATTACGATGTCGTAGCGCCTCCACGTCAGTTGGTGTCACCTACGGTGTGATGCTCTGCATTCTTGGAGGCACGGTATTCGGCGGCCATTACTTCGTGGCAGATTCTGCTGCACGGAACAGCTGGACCTCCCTTCTCGGTGACTCGAAAGTTGCGGTGTCGGACGGCCCCCTGCCCGAGGGGACTTCGGAGCATGACGTAACGATCCTCAATCAGGTTATTGGTGAAGTCGTCACTGACAGGCCCGAGGACAACGTCTGGACAACGCCTCAAGAGGGCTCGATTTTACTTGAAGATCGAGTCGTGGATGGGAGCATCGAAAAGGACGATCCCGGCGTGTTGATCACTGAGACGATGGCAGATGCATCAGGTATCGAAGTGGGTGATGAGACGCTCGTTTCTGTGGATGGTTCACCGCTCGATGTGTCTGCGATCATCAACCTTCCGGACACCCTGGGATCGTTCGTCGTGCTGTCGAACCAGGAGCCGGAGAAGGTCACAAGCACAGGGCACAAAGTTGTCATCGCCCCTGAGGGGACAGCACCGGGTTCAGATCAGGAGAGCGCCACCAACGACTCCTACATTTCAGCGGAATCTTGGGTCGAGCAGATTCCGGACGGAAAGGTGGTGTCCAACTCAGGCGGATCCGGTGTATCAGAAGCTGCCTTGCTCATGGCCGCCCCGGTACTGCTCGGTTTCACGCTGATGGTGTCGAGTCGGGTCGTGGCAAACGACAGCCAAGCAAGATCGTACGAAGTGCTTGCCTCTCTTGGTGCCTCTCGTAAATCACGACACCAGCTGGCTCTCATGGAATCAGTTCTTGAGGTCGTCTTGCCCGGTGCGCTCGCCGCTGTCATCGGCGTAGCGGTGTTGCTGTGGGCAACTCGCCTCGCGATCTCGGGCCTGGGGGCAGGACCGAGTGTCATGGGTGTCATAGGTGTTCCTGCGATCCTTTTGGTGGTACTCATCATTGTCGACGCTCTGTTCGAAGTCTCGGTGCGACGCCGCAGCACAGCTCTGTAGCACTGGAAAGAGCAAATACAGCACCCATGGGCGTCGTAAACGGTGGTGGCACGGCCGCCCACTGCTCTTGCGACAGCGTGAACAGAAGCCACTCCTTTACGACGTAGATCCTGATCCTTTCTCGCACTGTGAGGAGGGATCGGGATCTTTTTTCGGGGTCCCCAGAAAGTGGAAAGTTCATTCGCCGCCCAGCCCGGCGCCGTGGACTACCCGCCCCAGAGTCCGAGCTCGCCCAGCAGATCCATCCCGAGTTTGGCCGCAAACAGCAACAGCACGAGCCCGGAGATCACCTCGATCCGCTGAGCGACAACGGGTGTCATCCGGCTCTTGAAGACGTTGGCCCCCAACCCGATCAGCAAGAACCACAGGAGCGAGGCACCCACGGCCCCCACGGCAAAAGGCACACGGGCACCGGCACCAAGAGCGGCCGCCGTGGCACCGATCACGACGGTGGTGTCGA
>DXDP01000401.1 GCA_019115445.1 Candidatus Nocardiopsis merdipullorum | reverse complement strand
CACGGGCACTGCCGTGATACGGCCCGCGAGCACCACCTCGTTACGGTGATCCGGCGGTATCTCCGCAGAAAGAGCCGGGTCGGTCTCGAGGGGGTTCAAGGTCTCGGTCTTTTGCTGCATGAAGCAATCTCCCTGGTCCGATGTATGAAAAACCGGCACACCGCGTGGGAGAGGCCCGGAGCCACGAATACGGCTCGCTTCGGGAAAGCGGAAGGCGTGTGCGCCGATCCCAGGATCACTCTGTCGGGCCGGTCGGCGAAAGCCCCCGGTCACACCTGTGGACAACATCGTCCGCCCTCCACCGACCCGGCCTGATTATCCTGGAGGCCGGTGGTCCAGAATCGTGCTCGGTTCCGGAAGGACACCGAGAAACCCACGACTGTGAGGACAGGGGTGTTTGCCATGAACAGCGACGTGGACACGAACGAACTACCCGCGGGCATCGTCCCGCTGGGCAACGAGATCTATGCGATCGACGCCATGCTCGCCGGTTACCCGGGGGTCGTGTCGAGTTACCTGATCCGCACCGAACGCCCCTGCATCATCGAAGTGGGTACATCCGGATCCGCCCCCGTCCTCAAGGACGCCGTCATCGCGTTGGGTCTGGCGCCGGAGGACCTGGCCACCATCGTGGTCACCCACATCCACCTCGACCATGCCGGCGGCACCGGCGACATGGCCGCCCTGTTCCCCAACGCGGAGATCGTGGTCCACGAGCGCGGCGCCCGACACCTGGCCGACCCCAGCCGTCTCATGGCCAGCGCCAAGATGGTGTGGGGTGACCGCCTGGAAACACTCTTCGGACACATGCGCCCGACCGAGGCACCACGCATCCGTTCGGTGGCCGAGACCGGACGGATCGATCTGGGAACAGGTCGCGAGCTCGTCTCCCACTACGCTCCCGGCCACGCCAAACACCACATGAGTCTGGTCGACACACTGACCGGTGATCTGTACGTCGGTGATGCCCTCGGCGTGTACAACCCACTCACCGAAGACGTCCGCCCGGCCACACCGCCACCGGACTTCGACCTCGACGCATGCCTGCGCACCCTGCGGCTGTTCGGCGACATCGCACCGCAGCGCCTGATGTTCTCCCACTTCGGCGCGGTCGACGCCGCTGCCGAAACCATCGACGCGGCCGAGGTCGAGCTACGGTTGTGGGTCGAGACCGTTCGTGAGGCGCACAGCACCGACGGGGACCTCGATCATGCCGTCGCCATGGTCAAGGAGAAGGTCATCTCCCGCTACAGGCCCTTGCCGCCCGACGCCTCACAGGAGACCACGGCCGTCCTCGACCTCCTCAGCGGGGCCGAGGCCAACGTGGGCGGCATCATGCACTGGCTGGACCGACTCGCGCAGGAACAGGCCGAGGCTCAGCGTCTGCGTGAAGAGCAGGAGCGGTGACCGCGCAGGAGGCAACCGGAAAAGAGGATGCGCTCAGAGCCTCACCCTCCGTACTCTCAGCGCATGACATTCGCCTTCCGTCGGCTCGAGCGAAATGACATCCCCCGGGCCTTCCGACTCCTGCACGCCGTACACCCGTGCCGGGTCCTCTCGGAGGAGAGCGTCCGTTGGCGGTTCGATCACCCCCACCCCGGAGTCCGGGACACCGAGTACGTCGCAGTGGACACCGCTGGGGCCTTGGTCGGTTTCGTCCGTTCCCGACTCATCGTTTCCGAAGATCGACCCGGGAACGGGTACACGACTCTGCTCTCGGTCGCCGAAACTCACCGGGGCTCCGACTTGGCGGCCCGGCTGTTGGAAACCTCGGAGAAGCATCTCCTCGGCCAGGGAGCGACCTGCCTGCGGGCCGAAGCAGCGGACGAGGGTGTTCAGGCCGGCGGGCCACACTTCGCCGAACTGCTGCGGGAAAAAAACTATGAACCCCTGGAGAGCCACCATGTGCTCGCTCTCGACCTGAGCACCCTGCCGGACCTGCCTCCAACCCCGCACGGTGTGGAACTACGGCCCTTCGAAGACTTCTCCGACGACCCGCGCCCCCTGTACGAGATCGACCGCACCACCACAAGGGACGAACCAGGAGGGCTCACCCAGGACAACGACTTCCCGTCGTTCGAGGAATGGCACGAACACATCTGGCCGCACCCCCTCGTCGCCCTGGACCTCAGCCTGGCTGCCCTGGTGAACGGCGAACTCGCCGGAATCACCTGTTACCACTCCGACCACGGCACCCGGATGGAATCGGCCATGACGGGGATGCTCGCCCCGTTCCGCGGACACGGCCTGGCCGCTTACGCCAAGACCGCGGCCCTCCACCGTGCTCGTGAACGCGGCATCACCCACGCCTACACCGGCAACCATTCCGACAACGCACCCATGCTTGCCATCAACGACCGGCTCGGTTACACCCTGGCAGGCACCGAAACCGTCCTGGGCCGCGGCCCGGATCGATGAGCGGCTGCCCGGTCCCCGTTCCTCCAGGGATCATCTCGGAACGCCGGGCAGTCCCAACTCCCGCAACAGGTGCGCGTACAACCCGTCCGCCCACGACAGCTCGTCGTCACCGGGCAGGGCATCGAAAGCACGCACTTCCACCGTTTCGAACTCCCCCGTGAGAGGGCTCAGATCGACCACCCGGGCATGGGTGACGACCGTGACGTGGCCCCCGGAAAGTACGTAGTGTCCCAGTGTCCGCAACCCGTCAAGGGTCGCTCCGGCCTCCTCCATCGCTTCCCGACGCGCGGTGTGGGCCACGGATTCACCGGGTTCACTGTGCCCGCCCGGGAACTCCCAACCACGTCGCCGGTTGCGGACCATCAGGGGGCGATCCCCGTCGTAGGTCAAACACACGACGGAGTCATGATGCTCCGGAAGAGCCCCCAGGTGCACGGTGGCTCCTCCCAGCGGTGATGTGTTGGCGGAGGTGGTCAGTCCTGTTCCTCACTTTCGGTACGGACATCATCGGTGTCCGGCTCGTCGGCATCGGTCCAGATGATGCCGTCCTGCGTGTCGACATCGACGAGTTCGACACCTTCGAGCGCGGCGAGTCGTTCATCGGCGTCGGTGACACCTTCACGGTCCACCGAAGATGCACGTGCGAAGTACTCACGAGCCTCGTCCTGACGCCCGAGTTCATTCAGGACATCGGCGTAGGCGTAGAACAGACGGGCGATCCAGGGACGGGCCCGTCTCTCCTTGAGCTCCGGGACCTGCAGCTCGGCGAGGGCACCCTTGGCGTCACCCATGTCTCGCCGTGCCCCGGAAGCCACGATCCGCAGTTCGATCCGTTCCGCGGCGTCAAGCTTGTCTGCTGCAGGGTCGTCGGTGATCTTCAACGCCCGCTCGGGTCTTCCGAGGCCACGTTCACAGTCGGCCATGATCGCGAGGAAACTGTCCCGCCCACTCATTCTTCGGGCGGCCCGCAGATCGGCCAGCGCCTCCTGCCACTTGCCGAGCGTGTAGGCGGCCAATCCGAAGGTCTCGCGTATCCCCGGAACCCGGGAGGCCTTACCACGCGCGTAAGCGGCATGGGCATAGGCCTGTTCGGGATCTTCGTCCATCAACATGCCCGCGGCGACGATGTGTTTGCCGAGCATCTCCGCCAGGGACTTCGGCAGGGAGTCCATGTCCCGCTTGATCTCGGGGTCCAGCTGCCTGTAGGTGGCCTCCTCCGGCAGTTCGGGCCCGGCCTCGACGGGCCTTCGTTCCTCCCGGGGACCTCTGTGGCCTTCTCGGCGGTCATCACGACCCCGGTAACCTCCTCGACGGTCGCCGCGTCGTCCCTTGAAGTCTCGGCGATCATCACGCCCACGTTGTCCACCCCGACGGTCATCACGCCCGCGATGGCCACCTCCATCACGACCACGGTGGCCGCCTCGACGGTCGTCACGACGTCCACCGTGACTCTTGGACCTTCGATGGCCGGACCGGGATTGAGACCACCGATCACCGCGTCCCCGGTCATCAGGAGCGCCGGAGCGGTCACCGTCATGCTCATCGCCCCCGGAACCCTCGTGGTTTCCCGGTCGGCTGTTCTCAGTCATCGAACCCGTCCGTCAACAGTCAAAAGCGCTGCCACTCGGCCAGTAGCAGCGCGTCATAGTACTTGTTCCACCAGCTTACGGCATCGTGCTGCCCTTCATCACCCGAGCGCCCAATGCACCGAGCATGCTGGTCCGTATGAAGGCGAAGGTATGTCGAAAAGAGATTTCACATGTTCACAAACCCACACAAAAGAAAAGAGGAGAAAGCACACAAAGCACCTCCCCC
>DXDP01000400.1 GCA_019115445.1 Candidatus Nocardiopsis merdipullorum | reverse complement strand
CCTGCTCCGTAAACGCGCCGAGCAGGAAGAGCACGGCCAGGACACCTGATCCCCCACCCTGTCGGTGACCACCGCGACCCAGGGGTCCGCCGAGGGCGGTGAAGCAAGGACCGACGGTCGGGCCGATAATGGGTATGTGTCTGAGACAGAATTCCCGTGCGGCCTCGCCGAGCGCCTGCGCGGCACCCTCATCGACGCCGATTACACCGTCTCCGGCGTGCGCGACCGTCTCGGTGACGCCGCCGCACGAGCGCTCGCCCGGGAAGAATTGGTGCCCGCCCTGCGGGCCACCGGTGGAGAGGAGCGCCTCGGACTCCTGCTACGCCTGTGGTGGCTCCACTCCCCCGTGCCCGAGCGGGCCATCCGTTCGATCCTGCCCGTGGACGAACTCGTCGAGGCCGATCTGGTCACCGTCGAGGAGACCGAACAGGGCCGTAGTGTTCGTGCGCTGGTGCACCTCGGACCGTGGGAGCTGGAGGACGGCCGCCCCGGCTTCGTCGTTTCCGACCCGAAGATCCGACCCGGCAGTGGCGTCGTCCCGCGACACGATCATGTCGTCGGCGCCGGAAACGCCTCGGCGACGCTGTCCCAACTCATCGTGGACGGTCCGGTCGAACGTGCCCTCGATGTGGGGACCGGCTGTGGGGTGCAGGCCCTGCACCTGGCCGCACGGGCCCGTGACGTGGTCGCCACCGACCTCAATCCACGTGCTGTGCGTCTGGCCGGGATCAGCCTGGCGTTGTCCGGGATCACCGACGCCCGCTTGGAACAGGGTTTCCTGTACGAACCGGTCAAGGACGAACGCTTCGACCTGATCGTGTCCAACCCACCGTTCGTGATCACCCCCGACGCTTCCCGCTACACCTACCGCGAGTCCGACCTGCCCGGCGACACCGTCTGCGCCGAACTGGTTCGCCAGGCCCCCGCCCAGCTGACCGAGGGCGGCTGGTGCCAGATCCTGGCCAACTGGGTGCACTCCGACAGCGACGACTGGGAGGACCGGGTCGGTGGCTGGGTCACCGGGACCGGATGCTCCGGGTGGGTCGTCCAACGTGATGTCCAGGACCCGGCCGAGTACGTGGAACTGTGGCTGCGTGACTCCTGTGAGCACGGCACCCCCGAATACACGCGCCGCTACGACGCCTGGCTCGACTATTTCGAACGAGAAGGCATCAAGGGCATCGGTTTCGGCTGGATCAGTCTCCGTAACGACGTCGCCCAGGACGCGACCGTACGCGTGGAAGAACTGCGCCACGAGATCGAGCAGCCCGTCGGCCCCTACCTTTCGGACGTGGTGGACGGCGCGATGACCGCGCACCGGCTCACCGATGCCGCCCTGTTGTCCGCGCACGTGGCACTCGCCCCCGGGGTGGTCGAGGAGCGAGTGGGCCTGCCGGGCGCACCGGACCCGGAGAAGATCGTCCTACGGCAGCGCGACGGGTTGCGCCGGGTCGCCCGTGTGGGGACGGTGGAGGCCGCGCTCGCGGGGGTGTGCGACGGCAGCATGCCGGTCGGGCCGCTCTTGGACGCGATCGCCGAACTCCTGGGCGAGGACCCTCTTGCGGTCCGTGAACGCGCCCCGCAATCGCTGCGCACCCTGATCTCGGAAGGGTTCTTCCAAGTGACCCGCTAGGGCCCTTCCGCGGCTCACCTTCCGAGCGGTGATACCGGTCGACCATCACTCCAGGTCAGCCTCGGCCAGAAGACGGGCCGCCTCCGAAGGCTCACGCAACACCGCAGCGAGCAGATGACGACGCTCCCACACACCCGCACGCCAACACACGGCTCGGGCCAGGCCCTCCACGGTCGCGGCGTGCACGACGTCGTCCTCGACGTACCATTCCAGTTTCCGACCGTCCACCGTGAGTTCCTGGTGGTGGAGGTAGGTCCGGTCGGCAAGGTCGAGGAACAACTCCACTTCTTCGGGCACGGTTCGGATCTGCCCCGCCGAATCGATCGCACCCTCGACCCTGTCACCGGCCGTGTCCAGATCCAGCACGTCGGCCAGCTGTTCGGCGAGGTTTGCCGGGGCGAGCACCAACGGCGCGTCCACGAGGGGCAGCAGATCCGGGGAGTCCAGGACCACGGCGTCGTCGGCGTCGGCGACCACGATCGCCTCTTCGTGGACGGCCCGGACACGCAGGGGCGGGGTGACCAGGTCGGGGTCCACTTCCGCCAGGGCGGTCCACAGGTCACGCAGGGCGACGCGTTCCACGTGTCGCGCGGGATCTGCCAGACGTTCCAGGAGATCGTCGGGTCCGTCCGGGTCCTCGAGCAGATCGGCGACCGTGGTGCGTACACCAAGAGCCCGGGCGAACTCCGGATCCATCGAAGCGGGAGCTTTGTCGTAAAGACCGGTGAGCGAGGCCTCTGCGTCGGCGGTACGCAACTCGACCGGTGCGTGTCCGCCCAGCCGTGCGCGTGTACGCAACCACCACGCGGTGTAGGAAGGCACGTCCACGACGCGTCCGTCGGCCATGAGTACACGGGTGGGTTCGGTGACCGCTCCACGCAGCGGTCCACGGGCCAGCATCTCCAGTGCTTCGGGCCAACGGTCCTGTGCGATGCAGTCGAGGTCGGCCACGCAGGTCAGCTCGGGAACGGTCGGAGGAAGCTCCGGATCGCCCAGGCGTTCGAGGATCTCGTCGGCCCAGTCCTCGACACCGTCCCCGTCGAAGGCTTCCACCGTTTCCTCGCCGAGCGTGACCTCCTCGGCCCGCACCACGGCAAGTTCCCAGAGCGCACCCACCGCTCGCAGCACGTCGGCCCCGTGACGCTCGTACACCTCGTGGTGGACCGTGCCCAAGGGTGCATCATCGGCCAGCAGTCCGGCCAGTGGTGCTCCCGGAACGAGGAGTTCGCCCGCCACGGAGTAGCCGCCCTCGTCATCACGCAGGGCCAGCTCGGCCGACCAAGGAACGTCGTCGACGGTGGCACCGGATGCCTTGACCAGGTCCAGGACGGCCTCGGCCACGAGTTCGGGTTCCTCTGCGTCCAGGGAGTTTCGGACAGCGGCCTCGGTGTGTGGGTCTGTGAGCACCGTCATGGCGGTGGCCTCGACCGCCCCCAACCGCAACAGGAGCGGATGCACTGCGTCGGGGTGGACGACGCGCACTCCCAGGACAGCGGAGTCCTGAGGCTCCCAGTCCCCTTCCGGTACCAGCAGGGAGCGCGGGCCGCGGACCAGTCGTCCATCGGCGAGTGGGACCGGAAGGGCACCCAGATCGGTGGTGTCTGCACCACTCAGCGCCGCGTACAGGTTCGCCCACCACTTCGGTGGCCGGTCGGTGTTCGACAGTGCATCGGCCAGGTCGGCCGGGCCCATGCGTGGTATCCCGAGTATGGCCGGTGCCGGGTGCCGCGGGTTCAGGGAACCGGGAAGCAGGTGCGGTACGAGCTCGGAGACGATGTCGACGATGTCCTCGGCCTCACCACCGATGTCGAGCAGGATCGCATCGCGCGGGGTCACGGGCACCCCGGTCGCGGTGGTGAGGAACGGAGTGTCCCGCAGGGGTTCACCGATCCGGTCACGAAAGGTCGTGTCGACAACGCCCCCGCCCACCCGGGGACCGGGCACCAGATCGAGCGCGGCACGGGTGCCGAGACGACGCAGCAGCGTGCAGTAGGCGGTGGCGGCCTCCGTGAGCAACAGATCGGTGGCAGGTCCCGTTCGGACCGTACGCCGGTCACTGCTGAGGGGGAAACTGCCGATGAGCACTGCCGGCAGGTCGAGTTCGGTGTCTGTGGGGGTCGGCGCGTGCACCACCGGTTCGAGGTCCGCGGGCAAGGGCACCGGACCGTCGTCCCTGTCGACGGGAACGGCCCAGGTCAGGAACCAGTCGGTGCGTTCACGTTCCTCGGTGGGCCGGTCGGCGAGCAGCGTCGGGGCGAAGGTTCCGGACCGACCGACCGTCCGCCACAGCGTGGTACGGGCCCCGTCGGGCCCGTGGTGGGTGGTGGCCAGGTCGGCGCCGGCGTCGGCCTCCTTGGTCAGGACACGCTCGGTGCCGTCCACCTCGATACGGACCTCGAAGAGGTCGTCCAGGGCCAACAGGAGGGCCTCTCCGGTGCGGTCCAGAAGTTCTCGCACACGCTCGACCGCGGCTTCGTCGCGCAGGACCATGGTGACGGCGGTGTCGTAGCCCTCGGTGACCGTGCCCTTGGACGGGAAGGGCAGGCGCAGCATGGGCACATGTCCGGCACGACGCTGCACCTCGGCGGCCAGGGCCCCGCGCGGATCGTTCTCTGCGATCAGACGATCGACGGTCTCCCTTGCCGACTCGGAGTGGAAACGCACCGCACCGGGCGCGGAAGCCACGGTGACGTCGTCACTCAGCGCGACCACTGCGGAGAAGCCGACACCGAAACGCCCGGCGGTGGAAGGGTCCGCACTCTTGGTGGAGGCACGCAGAGTCGCCAGGGACTCCACCCCGTCCGGGGTCAGGGGTGCACCGGTGTTGGCCGCCACGAGGCGGTCACCGTCCAAGATCAAGGACAGTCGACCGGGAACTTTCGCGCGGTGCGCGGCATCGGCCGCGTTCTGTGCCAGTTCCACCACGACCCGGTCCCGATAGCCACCGAGCGCGAAATCCTCTTCGGCGTTGGCGTCCTCACGGAAGCGTGTCGGGGCGTCGGCCCAAGCAGCCAGTACGCGTCGACGCAGCTCGGCCGTGCGGTAGGGGTCATTCCCGGGAGCGGTCACCGGCTCGACCATGGTGGGTTCCTCCTGGGCTCGGGACAGCGCCGCACAGGGCGGACACGGATCCGACCCTACTCCGCGACACACCTCGTGCGGCGGAGGGCACCGGGGGCCCGGCGGCGCCCCCGGTCCGTCAATGCTCGGAGGAGACCAGTTCCAGTTCTGCGGTGTCGTCGAAGACCAGGTGGTCGTACCCCACCTCGTCGATGACCGGGGCGACCGGTTCGTTCTGTGATCGGGGTGTGCGTA
>DXDP01000399.1 GCA_019115445.1 Candidatus Nocardiopsis merdipullorum | reverse complement strand
GGAACTGGGGGGAGCGGATCGCTGCGAGCACTGTGACGTTTCCGTAGGCGGTCCCCTCTGCCGCGTACCCGACCACCAGTAGGCACTGGTCCGGGTGTGGACCTGCCAAGGAGCCACAGACCGTGTCCTTCACGCGGGAGTCGCGTGCATCCGGTCGAGCGTCGGTCAATGCGGGATAACCGTGCAACACATCACTGGAAACGAGCACCTCGTGGGTTTCCTGATCGATCACCTGCATCCGCAGGACACCTTCGCTCTCCGGGATGTCCCCGGCGTACCGCTGCTCGGTGATGTGCTCGACCACATTGCGAGCTGCCTCGGATGCGCGCTCCTCGACCTGGAAGAAGACGACCTCCCGAATGAGGAACGTGATGAGCATCAGGCCGACGCCCACGATCGCGAAGACCATCACCACTGCGCCCAGTGTCACCCGGGCCCGGATCGAGCGCGGACGCAGCCATCTCACTGTTCTCCTGCACGACTTGGTCCACACTGACACTTGCTCATTGTCACTCGTTCCGTAGTGATGACGCTGAATTGGGCACGGTGTGGCGGGTTGTGCGTTGTGTACTGATCGCCTGGTTGGGTGATGATCCGTTCACCCTCAGCCCTTCGTGGGTCCTTCCTCGGGGCCTTCCTTGCGCTCATCGTCCTGGGACCCGGATCCCTCATCGGTCCCCTCGGATCCGGTGCTGTTTCCGTCCTCCCGCTCCTGCCACACCTTGCCACCGGTCTCCGTGGCCGAGTCCCCGGGACCAAAGGCATCACCCCACGCCGTCACGTTCTCCAGGTCGGGCATCTTGGCAAGGGTGAACTGCGGGTCGAGGCCGTTACGCAGCTGACGGCTGTAGTCACGCAACAGGCGAAAGACCACTTCGGACAGCGGTACGAGCGCGACCACGTTGATGATCGCCATGACCCCCAAGGAGAGGAGGGCCAGGTACCACAGCGTGGTGAGCGGTGCCAGGCAGCCGAGGAGGAGGGCAACAAGGACGGCCCACCGGAAATAGCTCATGTGCTTCCGTTCCGCGTCCAAGAACCGCAGGTTGGCCTCGCCGTAGTAGTAATTACCCAGCATCGAGCTCCAGGCCGTCAGGAACAGGATGATGGTCAACGCGTGGACCGACCACTCACCCAAGGACGCTTTCAGGGCGGTCTGTGTCACCGTGATCGCCTGCCCGTCCGGGGTGAGCTCCGCACCGTACAAGAGCACGACGAATGCGGTGATCGAGCACATCAACCAGGCGTCGAAGTACCCACCCAGTGTCTGGACCAGGCCTTGTTTGACGGGGTGGGTCACCGACGCGGCCGCGCCGGCGTTCGGTGCCGAGCCCAGACCACCTTGGCCGGAGAACACACCGCTTCGCATGCCCCACAGAACGGCGGTGCCTGCGCCGCCCGCAGCGGCCTCGCGCAGACCGAAGGCCTGACCGAAGATGTCCGCAAGGACGCCGGGCACCTCATCGAGGTGCAGAAGGACCACGACCAGGCCGAGAAGGATGTACAGGATCGCCATGAGGGGAACAAGGCCCTGAACTGTGTATGCGACGCGGCGTACCCCACCGAAGATCACAGAAGCGGTGAGTGCCATCAGGCACAGGCCCACCAGAACACTCAACCACCAGCCGGAGGGGCCACCCACTGCCTCGACCGAATTACCGATGGACACGGAGACGCTGTGGGCCTGCACCGTGTTGAAGAACAAACTGAACCCGACGGTGACGAGCACCGCGAACAGTACGGCCATCCAGCGCTGTTTGATCCCGTGGAGCAGGTAATGGGCAGGGCCACCTCGAAAGCCGGTGCTGGTACGAACCTTGTACAGCTGGGCAAGAGTGGACTCCACGAAGGAGGACCCGCCCAAAAGTCCGGCCATCAGCCACATCCAGAACACTGCCCCGGCCCCGCCCCACATGATCGCCAGGGTCATCCCGATGATGCTGCCCACACCCACGCGAGAAGCCGTCGACAGTGCAAAGGCCTGGAAGGAGGAGATCTCCCTGCCCCCGTCGGGGGCCGTTCCCGGGCTGCTGCGCAGGACCCGAAACATCTCCGGCAACAACCGGAACTGGACGAGTCCGGAACGCACCGTGAAGTACAGGGCCGGTGCCACCAGCAGCGGGATGACCAGGAAAGTCCACAAGAGGTCGTTGAGGTCGGCGAGCAGGTTGTCGAGGACGTGCACGCGATCCCCTTCAGGTGGCGTGATGGTTCCGAGCACGACATCAGGGTTGTCCGGCAACTGTCCCCGTTCGTGTGGTCGGCGGGCGGACCGGACACGCGAACAATCGGTAAAAGAACGTAAAAAGGCCCGGGGCCGGCTCTGGCCGGCCCCGGGCCCTCTTCGTGCTCGGGTCAGTGTTGCGACGCGGAGTCATAACGGCCGCGGCGTTCTCCGTGGTGACCACCACGGCCGTCAGCTCGGGTGCCCCCTCGGCGATCGCGCCGGTCGCCTCCTCGGCGTTCGGACCGAAAACCCCTGTCCGCACGGTCGTCGCGGTGACCGCCCTCACGGCGGTCATCACGTCGTTCACCTCGGGAACCGGGCTCGCCGCGTCCACCACGGTGGCCACCGCGTTTGTCCCCGCGGCCGCCTCCCCGGTATCCGCCACGGCCGCCTCCTCGGTATCCGCCACGGCGGGGCCCACCGCGACCACGGCGAGGACGCGCGGGCTCCGGCGGTTCGATCCACGGCTCACCGGAAGGTTCCTTGGCACCGGTGACCTCGGTCAGGAGTTCGTCACCGGGGTTGACCAGGTGCTGCTTGGCCTGGATACCGGCCTCGTTGAGCAGGCGTCGGGCCGTCCGGCGCTGGTTGGGCTGTACCAGTGAGATCACCGCTCCGGAGGAACCCGCCCGGGCGGTACGCCCACCGCGGTGCAGATACTCCTTGTGCCCGGTGGGCAGGTCGACGTTGACGACCATGTCGACACCGTCCACGTGGATACCGCGGGCGGCCACGTCAGTGGCCACCAGGGCATGGACACGCCCCTCCTTGAACTTGGCCAGGGTGCGCGTACGCACGCTCTGCGTCTTTCCCCCGTGCAGCGAGGCGCAGGGGACGCCCAGCTGGACGAGCTGTTCGCTGATGGTGTCGGCACGGTACTTGCTGCGCACGAACAAGAGCGTGCGTCCGTCCCGCGCGGCGATCTGGGAGACGATCTTGTTCTTGTCACGCGGCAGGACCTTGAGCAGGTGGTGTTCCATCGTGCTCACCTGGGACACAGGCGGGTCGACCGAGTGGGTGCGTGGTTCCTTCATGTACTTACGCACCAGTTTGTCGACGTCTCCGTCCAACGTGGCGGAGAACAACAGCGTCTGACCACCGGGGCGTACCTGGTCGAGGAGTTCGCTGACCTGCGGCATGAAGCCCATGTCGCACATCTGGTCGGCCTCGTCCAGAACAGAGACCTCGACATCGCCGAGGTCGCACACGCCCTGCTCGATCAGGTCGCTCAGTCGCCCGGGCGTGGCGACCAGAACGTCGACCCCCCGGCGCAGTTCGTTGATCTGTCGGGTGTAGGAACTTCCACCCACCACATCGCCCACCCGGACGCCGAGGACACGGGAATAGCCACGCAGGGCATCCCGTGCTTGGTGGGCCAGTTCCCGGGTGGGAACCAGGATCAGCGCCTGAGGGCGACTGGATTCGGCGCGGCGCCGGGAGGCGCGCACCAGGACCGGCAGGCCGAAGGCCAGGGTCTTGCCCGAACCCGTGCGGCCGCAGCCGAGGACGTCCAAACCGTCGAGAGCATCGGGGATGGTCGCGGCCTGGATCGGGAACGGGCTGGTCACACCGTTCTTGGCCAGTTCGTCGACGATGTCCTGGGGAAGACCGAGGTCATCGAAGGCAGGCGTTACGGCAGTGTCCGTCAAGTGACGTGTACCTTCCTCATCGTTTGGCAGCGTTTCGAGGAAGGCTTCACAGGGCCGTGGGGGCCAGCGAAGAAATCACACAAACGCGCCTGATCACACGCGAAAGCAGGCCGCCCCGGTAGGACCGGAGGATCCCTGCGCTGTGGATGGCAAGCGTGACGCCGAACGTTACGGCAACGCCTTTCCGCGTCTCTGGGCGGCCTGGCGCGCTCGGATGCGCGCTGCTCTGAACGACCGCCTGTGGCAGCGTACTAGAGATCGCTGCCGAGCGGGGACGGGGTGGGTGTTTTTCCCGGTGATACGAGTCTCCCCCGTCCCCGATGTGCTCAGCTTCCGGGGCGCATGGTCTTGGCCAGGGCGTTCAGTCGGCCTGTCTGGGCGACTCGTTCCGCGGCGGCCTGCTCCTCCAACGTGTTGTCGGGGGCCTGCCACAGCAGTGCCTTGGTGGCCGCAGCCGCCTCGGGGTCGATCTCCAGCAGAGCGGCAACGGCGTCGTCCACCGCGCCGTCCAATTCGTCCGCCCCGACCACGAGGGTGGCCAGACCGAGTTCGCGTGCCTCGTCGGCCTCCACCTGGCGCGTGGTCAGGCAGATCTCCGTGGCACGGTGCACACCGACGATGTCGACCAGGGGTTTGGTGCCGGTCAGGTCGGGGATCAGCCCGAGCGCGGGTTCCTTCATGGAGAACTTGGCGTCGTCGGCCAGGATACGCAGGTCGCACGACAGGGCGAGCTGGAAACCGGCCCCGATGGCGTGTCCTCGTACGGCCGCGATGGTCACCAGATCGGGTCTACGGAGCCAGAGGAACCCTTCTTGGAGTTCGGTGATGTAGGTGTCGAGTTCGGCGTCGTCGGTGGAGCCGTCGACCAGTCCGGTGACGATGGAGCGCTCTCCGTCCACACCTTCGGGTGTGAACATTTTGAGGTCGATCCCCGCGGAAAAGATGTCACCTTCTCCAGTGATCACGACGATTCGGACCTCCTTGTGCAGGTTCTGGCCGATACGGGCCAGGGTGGTCCAGGTGCGTCCGGTCATCGCGTTGCGCTTTTCGGGCCTGCTGATGGTGATGCGGGCGACGGGCCCGTTCACTACCAGTCGAAGGCCTGCCTGGGCGAGTTCTTCCTCCGAGGGCAGAGTCCCTGGGCCGGATGAGGCCTGTGCCATGGTTCCTCCGTGGTGTTGGGTACGAGCCAACATTACTAACCAGTAACCACTTGTGCCTCGAGCACCTCAGGCCTTGCGTGTGGCTCCGCCCCGCCCCCGCAATTCGACATCCGCTTCGCTGAGCAGCCGGTGGACGAACCCGTAGGAACGCCCCGTGGCAGCCGCCAGCCTTCGGATGCTCTCGCCCTCCTCGTAACGGCGCTTCAGGTCGGCAGCCAGTTCGGAACGCTCCTCCCCCAACACCCGTGTCTTCTTCGGCGCATCGCTCACAGGTACTCCTCTTTCAGAGTCGACGGTCCGGTTCGGACCACCTGTCATGATCGGCCATCGCCTTCGAGCTGCGCCACATCTGCAGCCGTCACACCCGCCCGTGGAGCCGACGGAGCATCTAGGCCAGAGCGATCAGGTCCTCGAACTCGGAGTTCCACATGTCCTCGACCCCGTCGGGGAGCAGGATGACCCTTTCGGGTTGCAAGGCCTCGACCGCACCCTCGTCGTGGGTGACCAGCACGATCGCGCCCTTGTAGTTACGCAACGCCGACAGGATCTCCTCACGACTGGCCGGGTCCAGGTTGTTCGTGGGCTCGTCGAGCAGAAGCACATTGGCGCTGGAGACCACCAACGTGGCCAGGGCCAGACGTGTCTTCTCCCCACCGGAGAGCACACCGGCGGGCTTGTCCACGTCGTCACCGGTGAACAGGAACGAGCCGAGCGTGCGACGCGCCTCCACATCCGGTAGATCCGGGGCGGCGCTCATCATGTTCTCCAAAACGGTACGGTCCACATCCAGGGTCTCGTGCTCCTGGGCGTAGTAACCGAGCTTGAGTCCGTGCCCGGGCACCACACGCCCGGTGTCGGGCTCTTCGATCCCCCCGAGCAGGCGCAACAGCGTCGTCTTGCCCGCACCGTTGAGCCCCAGGATCACGACCCGACTTCCTCGGTCGATGGCCAGGTCCACACCGGTGAAGACCTCCAAGGAGCCGTACGACTTCGACAGACCTTCCGCCATGAGCGGGGTGCGTCCACTCGGGGCAGGATCGGGAAAGCGCAGTTTGGCCACCCGGTCGACCTGGCGCACACCCTGGACACCGGACAGGATCTTGTCCGCGCGATTGAACATCTGCTGGGCCGCTCGTGCCTTGGTGGCCTTGGCCCGGAAACGATCCGCCTGTTTGCGCAAGGTCTCGGCCTGTTTTTCGGCGTTGGCCAGTTCACGCTTGCGGCGCTTGTCGTCGGCCTCGCGCTGGGTCAGGTACTGCTTCCAGCCCATGTTGTAGATGTCGAGCACGGACCTGTTGGCATCCAGGTAGA
>DXDP01000398.1 GCA_019115445.1 Candidatus Nocardiopsis merdipullorum | reverse complement strand
CATGCGCAGTATGACGAGCAAGCTCGCTCCTTTGGCGGAGAAGAGGAGGGCCGAGAAGGCCGCCCAGGAAGAGGCCCAGGAAGAGAGCGCCCAAGGCCAGGACACCGCGAGCAAGGACGTCCCCGCGTCCTCCGGTGACTCCGAAGAACAGACCGGGGACACCTCCCGCTGAAGCGTGTGACCGACCCGGCCGGTGGCCGTTTCGTGGCCCGAGGTCGGGTCGGCCGGCACAGTTGGGGGTATGGCCAACCGACTGAGCGAGGCGACCAGCCCGTACCTGTTGCAACACGCCGACAACCCTGTGGAGTGGTGGCCTTGGGGCGAGGAGGCCCTGGCCGAGGCACGCCGCCGCGACGTGCCCGTCCTGATCTCCATCGGCTACGCCGCCTGCCACTGGTGCCATGTGATGGCGCGCGAGTCCTTCGAGGACCTCCGGACCGCCGAACGGATGAACTCCCTGTTCGTCAACGTCAAGGTGGACCGTGAGGAACGCCCCGACGTCGACACGGTCTACATGGAGGCCACCCAGGCCATGACCGGGCAGGGTGGCTGGCCCATGACGGTGTTCGCCACACCCGACGGTGCACCCTTCTACTGCGGAACCTACTTCCCACGGGACCACTTCCACCGCCTCATGGAGGGTGTGACGACCGCATGGCGTGATCAACGCTCCGACCTGTTGGAACAGGGAAAGCGTGTCGTGGACGCCCTGGGCGCACCGCGCCCCCTGCCCGAGGCGCCCCCGCCGGCGGCCGACCGACTCGACCAGGCGGTCCACGCACTGGTACGCGACTACGACCAGGCGCACGGTGGGTTCGGGACCGAACCGAAGTTTCCGCCGTCCATGTTGTTGTCGTTCCTGACGGCCCACAGTGAACGCACACAACCCTTCCAGAGCGCCGAGGAACCCACCCCGTCCTGGCTGATGGCGACCGGAACCGCCGAGGCGATGGCCCGGGGCGGGATGTACGACCAGCTCGGTGGTGGGTTCGCCCGCTACTCGGTGGACCAGGAATGGGTCGTGCCGCACTTCGAGAAGATGCTGTACGACAACGCCTTGTTGGTGCGTGCCTACCTCCGCATGGCCCGGCGCCCCGTCGACAGCGACCTGGTCGAGGCCGACACCCACAAACTGTTGCGTCGGGTCGCAGAGCAGAGCGCGGACTGGCTGCTGCGTGACCTGCGTACCCCCGAGGGTGGTTTCGCCTCGTCGTTGGATGCCGAGAGTGAGGGGCCGGACGGTTCCTTCGAGGAGGGCGCCTACTACGTGTGGACACCGCAACAGCTGCGTGAGGTCCTGGACGAGGAGGACGCCGCCTACGCCACGGAGATCTTCGCGATCACCGACACCGGCACCTTCGAGCACGGAACGTCCGTGTTGCAGCTTCCCGAGACACCGGCCGACCCGTGGCGTCACGAACGTATCCGGAAGGCTTTGCTGCGGGCACGGGAGCAGCGCCCCACACCGGCCCGGGACGACAAGATCGTGGCCGCCTGGAACGGTTTGGCGATCGCCGCGCTGGCCGAGGCCGGGCCCCTGCTGGACCGTCCCGACCTGGTGGAGGCCGCCTGTGGGGCCGCCGACCTGCTGCTTTCTGTGCACCTGCGCGACGGGCGGTTGACGCGTACCTCCCGGGACGGACGTGCCGGGCCCGGCACCGGGGTCCTGGAGGATTACGCCGACCTCGCCGAGGGCCTGTTCGTTCTGCACGGTGTGACCGGCAAGGCCCGTTACGCGCACGTGGCCGGGCAGCTCCTGGACACCGTGCTGGACCGCTTCGGTGACGGCGACGGTGGTTTCTACGACACCGCCGACGACGCCGAAAGGCTGTTCAGCAGGCCCCAGGACCCCACCGACAACGACACCCCCTCGGGTCGCTCGGCCACCGCGTCGGCGTTGCTGACCCATGCGGCGTTGACCGGCTCCGCCAGGCACCGGGCCGCCGCCGAGTCCGCCCTGTCCTCGGTGTCACTGCTTGCGGAGAAGGCCGCCCGGTTCGCCGGGTGGGGGCTGGCCACCAGTGAGGCCCTGCTGACCGGTCCGCGTGCTGTGGCCGTGGTCGGTGAGCCCGGGGCCCCGGAGACCGAGGAATTGGTACGCACCGTCCTGGCCTGGGCACCGCTGGGTACGGTGCTGACCCGAGGGGACGGTGTCGACGACGGTGGGATCCCGCTGCTGGAAGGGCGCACCCGGGTGGAGGGGCGCGCCACCGCGTACGTGTGTGAAGGCTTCACCTGCAAGCTCCCCGTCACCTCGCCCGAGGACCTGCGTGCCCAACTCGCCGGATAGGTCGTTGTCGAGGCGTTCACCAGATCTCGACCTGGTCGATGATGTCGTCGACCAGGTCGGGGCGGTAGTCCGGTTGGCGGATCTCCAGGTACACCGTGGCCGAGGTGCCGGGCTCGTGCACGGCGGCGCTGCTGAAGGAACCGTGCGAAGCGCACTCCGGCCACTCCCAGGCCTGGCCCTGCCACGGGCCTGCGCGCAAGGAACGTTCGACGGGGGCGTGGTTTCCGCACCGGTCGGTGTCACCGAGCCCGGTCAGGTCGTGAACACCTGGCAGGACGGTGGTGAAGATCCCGTAGGAGTCCTCCTCGTCGGAGTGCCAGTTCTTTCTGTCGGTGGTGGCCAGCAGCCCGGATTCCGCGCCCGCCTCGGAGCTCAGGGGCGGGGCCTCCAGGTCCACCTGGAGTTCGTCGCCCCAGTGGAGCGGTACCCCGACGCGCAGGTCGTGGGTGGCGCTGTAGACGGGGGTCAGGGAAAGACCCGGTTTTCCCGGGGCGGTGGTGAGTGTCAGTATGGGGATGAGGAGTACGGCGGCCAGGGTGATGACACGCCGCCACGTCATCCGGTGGCGGTACCACCAGGGGTCGCTCTTGGGGAGCAGATCCGGTGCCATACGGATCGCCCTCACCCGGTCGGTGAAGGTTTTGGCGTCCGCAGGTCGGCTTTCCCGGTCAGCCGAAAGTGCCTCCATGATGAGCGCGTCGAGCGCCGGCGGCAGTCCTGGCCGGATCCGGCCAGGGGGATTTTTCGCCGGCGGCCGCGGCGGTGACTGCCCGGTGAGGAGTTCGTAGGCAACCGCGCCCAACGAGTACACGTCCGAGCGAACGTCCAGGTCACCGCCGGGGATGCTCTGCTCCGGGGACATGTACCCGGGGGTACCTGCGGCTGCGGTGAAGCCGGAGGCCTCGTCGATGGATTTGGCAAAGCCCAGATCGGCCACGAGGACCCGCTGGCCCACCGGTGAGGACTGCAGGAGCACGTTCGAGGGCTTGATGTCGCGGTGGATCGTGCCGTGGTTGTGCAGCACCGTTATGCCCTGGCCGATCTCCGTGAGCAGTCGCAACGCCTCGTCCAGGGGCAGTCGCCCGCGATGGACCAGGTCGGCCACGCTTCCCTGATCGGCGTAGGTCATGACCATGTACGGCCGGCCGTCGGGCAGTACGTCGACGTCGTGCACCGCCACCAGCCAGGTCGAATCTGTCTGGCGCAGGATCCGTGCTTCCTCCAGGAACCTGTGCTGGATGTCCATCTGGTGTGCCCAGTTCTCGGCGAGTACCTTGATGGCCACCGGATGGTTCAGCAGGTCGTCCTGCGCCAACCAGACAGTGGCGAAGGAGCCGGATCCCAGGCGCCGGATGACGCGATAGCGTCCGAAAGCCTCCGGTTGGCTCATTTCTGCCTCGGTCTGTTGGGGGTGAAAACGTGGTCGTTGCCCACTAATACACCATCCACACCTTCACGTTGACTTTCGTGGATATGATCCCCTCCCCGGGTAGCGCCGTCCCCGTCGGGCATGGAGACTGGTGGAGGCCCCCGAAACATCACGCATGTCACACAGAACATGGCGGCGAAGGTGAACGAGTTGGAGCCGGTCAGGGGCCGCGGACGTCCGAATGGGTGATCCGCCCGGCGCACGCACCGCCGAGCGGGTGACGAGAGGACGTCTGCCGTCAGTCAGGGAGAAGAACCAGTCATGGGCAGTAGTGACCATTCAGGCCACGAGAAGGTGTCCGGAGCCAAACGTCGAGTGGCGAGCAATGTCGACGAGGAGTTGGAGGAGCTCGCACTGCGTGCCAGGGACGGTGACGCCGTGGCCCTGGACGACCTGCTTCGCCGAATCCAGCCCGAGGTGCTGCGGCGCTGCTCGCGTTTCCTTCCGTACCGCCAGGACGCCGAGGAGGCGTGCCAGGACGCGCTGCTTCGGGTGGCGCGCAAGATCGACAGTTTCAAGGGCAACTCCCTTTTCACCACGTGGCTGTACACGGTGGTGTCCAACTCCGCCCGTCAGACCTATCGTTCCATGAAGCGCCGCGCCGCGGAGTACCCCACCGAGGCCGAGCGCATGCCGCACCAGAGTGATCCACGGACGACCAGCGTCATCGCCGGTTCACGCATCGACCTGCTGGAGGCACTCGATCAGCTGGAGAAGGACCGGCCCAATCTCGTGGCCCCTCTGGTCCTGCGTGATCTGTGCCAGATGGACTACAACGAGATCGCCTCGGAGCTCAATCTGGCTCTGGGGACCGTGAAGTCCCGTATCCACCAAGGACGCAAGCACGTGCGGAAATCCTTGACTGTGTCATAGCCTCCTGCGGCGAACTAGTCTGGATGCATTCCCGGGCACATCCGTTTCCGGAGTGCGCTGTTTTCATCCAGCTTGAGAGGTTTCGCCCATGGGGCTCCGTGACCCCCTGTACTGGCTGTACGAGCGCCGGCTGGAACGTCAGCTGACCAGCCAGGAAATTCCCCGACACGTCGGTGTCGTCATGGACGGAAACCGTCGCTGGGCCAAGAACAGTGGTCTGGGGGCCGCCGAACA
>DXDP01000397.1 GCA_019115445.1 Candidatus Nocardiopsis merdipullorum | reverse complement strand
TCGAAGCCGTCCCCGGGACGCTGGTCCGGTTGTCCTCCTTCGAAGGAGACCACACCGGGGTAGGGGGTGTCCTCCTCGTGGGCGGGTTGATCGCGGGGGGGCGTCTCCCAGGCCTCCGCGCCGGTCCCGTCCTCCTGAGCGGGGGCCTTGTACGGGTGTGGGGAGTGCGGGCCGGGGTGACCTTCGTCGACGGAGGAAGGGGCCTGTGCCCGGTCGGGTTGTTCCCCACCGGGTTCGTCCCAGGAGTGTTGTGTTTCCTGGAAGGTCGTGCCGTGCTCCTGCCAAGAGGTGTGCGTGCTGTCGTCGCTGTGCTGCGGTCGGCCGGGGACGGGGGGTTCCCAGGAGCCGGTGTGGGGGTCAGAACCCCAGGAGTGTCCCGTCTCGGAGGTGTCCTGGGAAGGATCGTCCCAGGCGTGGCCGGTCTCCTGGGGAAGGCTTTCCTCATCGGCGGTGTCCCGGTCCCAGGAAGGGACCTGGGCCGTGCCCTCTTCGGAGGTGGAGTGTCTGAGGCCGGGTTCCTGATCGGGCCAAGAGGTTTCCGCAGGACGATCGGTGCCGTGGACCGGAACACCCCGACCCCCGGTGTGGGGGGCGGAAGGATCCTCCTCGGTTCCGGGGGAGGGGTCGAGGTCCCAACCACTGCGAGGTTCCTGCGAAGGTTCACTGCCCGAAGACTCCGGGACGGAGATCGTACCGTCCGTCGCCAGGTCGCCGACCCCGTCCTGCACGTGCCCGGGGCGGTCCGACTCCGACAGGTCGGTGATGCCTTGCCAGGGGTCCTTCGCCTCGTCGTCGTGCTCGAAAGGGGTCCCTTCCGGGGCGGACCAAGCGCTGAAGGAGGGTTCCTGGGAAGTTTCGGGGGCGGTTTCGAGGTCGTCGGACCCGTCCTTGTCGAGGTCGCCGAGGGCCGAGGAGGGCTCGGCGGTTTCCCCTGGGGTGTCGGCCGAGCGGAAAGGGTTGTCCCACGAACTCAGGAACGACGACCCTTCGGTGCCTGAACCCTCGGAGTCGTAGGGATAGGAACGGTTGCCACTGGGGCCGCCCGGCCGACCGGGGGTGGCCCTGGAAGGCCGTTGGGGGATCCGATAAGGATTCTCCGGGCGTGCGTCATACGCCGCGGACTCGCCCGAGTCTTCGGGTGAGTCGGGAGAATCCGATTCTCGGGGGGACCGCTCGTCCACGCCTGATCGTCCTTTGCTGCGGGCTCCTGGATACCACGATGCCCCACTCCCGCATCAGCGGGAGCGGGGCACGAGGTTGGATGGTCGGCGTGGCGGTCGCCTCTCGGCGCAGGGCACAACGGGGCTCCTGTCCGTACGGTCACCCACCCCCGTTCGGGGGCGGGGCCGGACGCGGTATTCCGCGAAGGCAATAGTTGAGGCCCGGGGGACACTTGCTACCACACCGACCAACAGTGACTCTAACTCATCCCACAGGGCAGTTGTTCCACGAAGCCTCGAGAGAAACACATGCGCAATCTCACGAAGAGAACCGGACGAAGTGGGAATCGAACAGGGGCCGACCCCGCAGAGGGGCACGGGGCCGGCCGGGATGATCACACGCTCGTGGTGCTGCGCGCGATCTGGGTCTGCTCCTCGCGGGAACGGATCTTGAGTCGTTTCCGACCACGCTCGGCGCCGAGTTCCTCCTCACGCGCCTCGATACGCTGCCAACCCTCCCAGGTGGTGTATTCCACGCCACGCTCGGTCAGCAGGGACCGGAAGGCGAGCGGATCCGGTTCGACGGCCGGAGTGAGGGACTCACGATCTGCGACCAGGCTGGTGATGGTCTCCAAGGCATCGCCCTTGGTGTGGCCGATGAGGCCGACAGGTCCACGCTTGATCCACCCGGTGGCGTACACACCGTCGATGGGCTGCTCGTCCAGGTCCAGGACCCTGCCCTCGGAGTGGGGGACGACACCGTGCTCCTCGTCGAAGGGCAGGCCGGCCAAGGGTGAACCCAGGTAGCCGATGGCCCGGTAGACGGCTTGGACCTCGTGATCGACGTATTCGCCGGTGCCCTTGACCCCACCGTCACCGGTCAGCTCCATGCGTTCGGTGCGCAGACCCGTGACTCGGTCCTTGCCCAGAACGGCGGTGGGGTTGTGCAGGAAATGCAGGTGGAGTCGTTTCGATTCGCCGCGCTCGTCACGAAGTGCCCAGCTCTGCAAGATCTTGACGTTGGTCTTGGTCTGGTTGGAGGCCTCGCAGGCCTGGATGCTGCCTTCGTCCATGTCGAAGTCCTCGGGGTCGACGACGACCTCGACACCGGGCTGTTTGTCCAGTTCACGCAGTTCCATCGGGGTGGCCTTGCACTGGGCGATACCGCGACGGGCAAAGATGTGTACGTCGGTGATCTGTTTGGCGCGCAGCCCGTCGTACACGTTGTCGGTGATGTCGGTCTGGAGCAGGTCGTCGGCGTCCTTGGCCAGAATACGAGCGATGTCGACGGCGACGTTGCCCGCGCCGATGACGGCGACGCTGGTGCCCTCCACGTGCCAGGAAGGGGACACGTCGGGGTGGGAGTCGTACCAGAAGACGAAGTCGGCGGCACCGTGGCTGCCGGGCAGGTCGATGCCGGGGATGTCCAGGGGCCGGTCGCGGTCGCTGCCGGTGGCAAAGACGACGGCGTCGTAGTGACGGCGCAGGTCCTCGAGCTTGAGGTCGATCCCGTACTCGACGTTGCCGTAGAAGGTGACTTCGGGTTTGTCCAGAATCTTGTGCAGGGCTTTTTGGATCTGCTTGATCCGTGGGTGGTCGGGTGCCACTCCGTAGCGGACCAGACCGTAGGGCGAGGGCAGCTTGTCCAGGACGTCGATGCTGACGGACGTGCCGCATGCGGACAGGGTCTCGTCCTTGGTGAGCAGGTCCGCGGCGTAGATGCCCGCCGGACCCGCACCAACGATTCCCACTCGCAGTGGTCGCGTCATCGCACAGCTCCAAGTCTTCACGCCATGGTCGGGCGTCATCAAAAGGTAAGGCTTGCCTAAGCTATCTCGTCGGGTCGCGTGAGTAAAACCTACTGTAATGGTAGGTAATGCTGTCGCGGCCCGAGGCGGTGGCATACGAGGCAGCAAAAAACTTCGCTGTGCAGGGCCCAAAGCCCTGCACAGAGGGCCGAAAGCGCCCTTGACCAGGGGTGAGGCATCATCCGAGATCGCAGGAGATTCCACCCGTAGTTATGGGGAACCTCACTCCTGCTGCTTGCGCTCCAACTCGGCCTTGACCGAGGCGGCAAAGCGTAGTACCTGCTCCTGACCGGAGAGATCGGCGATGGCGGACATGATCGCGTCGGTGGCCTCCCGGCGAGGCCGTGCCTTGTGTGCCTGCCCCTTCCACGGGGACAGGTCCACCGGAGCCCCGAACCGCACCCCGACCTGACTGAAGGAGGGGATCTTGCGTCCGGGGGGCAAAATTCGCTCGGTACCGGTCAGTGCGAGCGGAACCACGGGCGCCCCCGTGGTCAACGCCAACCAGGCCGGGCCGGTCTGCCCCTTGTACAAACGTCCATCGGGTGAGCGAGTGCCCTCGGGGAAGATTCCGAAGACCTCACCTCCTTCGAGGAGCGACAGGCTGTTGTCCATGGCCTCCTGGGCGCTCTGCCCCGGGCGGCGGTCCACAGCGACCGGTCCCAGGGCCCGCAGCACCCGGGAAACGGTCTTCTTGACCATCGTGCTCTCGTCGAAAAGCTCCTGTTTGGCGATGAAACGCACAGGACGGGGGCAGGCCACGCCGATGAAGAGCGGGTCGATCAGCGCAAGGTGATTGGCCGCAAGAATCACAGGTCCTTCCTGCGGGACATGGTGTGCACCTTCGACGCGTAGGGGCCACATGAGACGGGTGGCGGGTGCGACGACGACCTTGGCCGGTCCGTACAGTGACATGGCGGGGGCGGCCCTTCTTGCTGGTTACTGGCTCCGGTGGGGTGGGCGCACGGGGTGCGCGGCCTGTGGTCGTCGACCTTATCGGTGCTCGAGGTGGACCAAGTGACCGAGGTCGGCTCATCGGGGTGTCGACCGCTCCGGTGAGATGCATTGTGTGCACCAAGTCATGTCCACCGAAATATGTTCTAGGGTCGTGGTCCAGACCTTTGAAGCGAGGAA
>DXDP01000396.1 GCA_019115445.1 Candidatus Nocardiopsis merdipullorum | reverse complement strand
CGAGCAGGTCGGCCTCGGTGGTCCAACCGTTTCGTGAGGCATCACCTCGGTAGCAGGAGTTGACCAGTGCCACGAGCTCGGGCACGTCCGTGGGTTGGGCGGTGCGGTAGGTCAGGTGTGGTTGCTGTTGTGTTTTTTCGGTCTCGGTGCTGGTCACTGGTTCCTCCCCGTTGGTTTTGGTTTGTTCAGTGTCGGGGCTTTGGGGGTTGAGTGGGTACCGGGTGCTGTCGGCCAGGGGTGTGGTCGGTGGGTTGCTGTGTGCACCGGTTCCTGTTGTTGGGGCCCACCCCACGATTTGACCTCAACCAAGGTTGAGGTTCTATGGTTTTTTCGGTAACGCGACGACACCGCGGAACCCGACATGAGCATGGAGATGGTCGAACGGGAAGGTGTCGATCGAGCCTGGCACGCCCACCGAACTACTTGCTCCGGGGCTGTTACGCCGAGCTGCCTCGCGCCCGGTTCACCGGCGGCCACCTCGATACCTGCCGTTACTTCTTGAAAAGGCCGAACCAGGGCCGCTCACAAAAGTGCGGCCCGGGCCTTGACCCGGCTCCCCGGTGGCGCCACATCGGGGAGCCGACCTCCTTGTGTACGGCAGGTGATCAGATCTGTCGTATGACTTTGGCCGGATTTCCCACCGCGACCACGTTCGCAGGTAGGTCACGGGTGACCACGGCGCCCGCGCCCACCACTGTGTTCTGTCCGATACTCACCCCGGGACAGACGATCACTCCCCCGCCCAGCCACACGTTGTCACCGATGGTGATGGGTTGGGCCGCCTCCCACTTGTCACGCCGTTGCTGCGGGTCGATGGGGTGCGTGGGGGTGAGCAGTTGCACGTTCGGGCCGATCTGCACATCGGCCCCCACGGTGATGGGTGCCACATCGAGCATGACGGCGCCGCAGTTGACGAAGGTACGCGGACCAAGGGTGATCCGGTATCCGTAATCCACTCGCAAGGGGGGACGTACATAGGCGCCTTGGCCCACCTCACCGACCAACGCGGCAAGAGCGGTCAGCCGTGCATCGGTGTCCACGGGGGAATTGTTGAACGCCTCGGCCCGCTTCTCCGCGACCTCCAGATCGGCCTGTATTTCGGGGTCGTCGGCCTGGTAGAGCTCCCCGGCGAGCATGCGTTCCTTCTGATTGGTCACGGTGCCCCTTCACACGGTTGATGTCCGTACCACCTCAGATTATGGGCAGGATCGAAAGATCTCCGTCCTTCCCTTGCGCTGAGAGTGGGCAAAGGTCTTGGACGGGCCGGGGTGGGGCAGGAAACATCGGTTCGTACCGGCCTTTGCTCCCGGGGCGGTTCAGGCGGTTCGAACGGTGTGGAAGACCTCCGCCAAGCGCCCCTCGGGCATCCCGGCCTCAGCGGCGTTGGCAGCCATCCACTGGCGCAACATGGGTTCGAGTCCTGCGATGTCACCGATCTGGCTCTTGTGCGCGGCCAGGGCCGCCACCTTGCGTTCGAAGGAGGTGGTGATGTCCGAGCGGTGGTTGGGTTTGGGACCGCCTGCGATCCACACCTCGGGGACCGTCCACGGCTTCAGACCCTCCTCGGCAAGGAGTTCACGGTGCGCGTGCGGGTTGCGTGCATCCGGGTACACCGCGTTCATCGCCGCTTCGCCGGTGGCCATGTGGTCGGGGTGGCTGGCTGCGATGCTGTCCCAGTCCCGTTCGGGGTTGGGGATGACCATGCGCTGGGGGCGAACCTGGCGGATCACTCGGGAGATGTCACGGCGCAGCTCCAGGGAGGCAAGCACCCGACCGTCAGGATGACCGAGGAAGCGTACGTCCTCGACCCCCACTTCCGCGGCTGCCTTGCGCTGCTCCTCCTGGCGCATCGCCGCAATTTCCGAGCTGTCCATGGTGAGTTCGTCCCCACCGGCATCACCGTCGGTGACCATCAGGTAGGTCACTTCGGCCCCGCCTTCGGTCCACAATGCCACGGTTCCTGCACAGGAGAAGTCGGCATCGTCGGGGTGGGCCATCACGACCAGGGCACGTTCGGGTACGTCAGTCACCAGGGGTTCCTTCCGTTGCGGTGCTTTCCGCAGGTTCGGGGTCCACCCCATGGTATGAACCGCTTACCCACGCCTGGCCGAGCACAGTCCCTGATCACTTCGACACGCCCAGTACGTCTTCCCTGCCGGTTGCAACACCGGCGTCGACAATGAGAGCCCAAGACACAACCCCGGGGGGATGAACGATGGGTGTGACATTGGCGCAGGCACGCCAGGTGATCGATGCTGGGGAGAGCAAGGCGGGTGAGATCGGGCAACCGATGAACATCGCCGTGGTGGATGCGGGGGCGAATCTGGTCTCCCATGTACGTATGGACGGGGCATGGATCGGCAGCATCGATGTCTCGATCAACAAGGCATTCACCTCCCGTGCCTTCGACATCGCCACCAAGGATCTGGCCGAGCACTCGCAAAGCGGAGGCCAGTTCTTCGGTATCCATGCCTCCAACAGCGGGCGGGTCATGGTCTTTGCCGGTGGTGTCCCGCTACGTGACAGTTCCGGGAAGGTGGTTGGTGCGGTGGGCGTCAGCGGCGGGACCGGTGACCAGGATCAGGCTGTTGCCGAGGCAGCGGCCCAGGGTTTTGGTTCGTGAAGTCGTGGTCCCGCCGCACCGCGGTGTCGATAGGTCAACGCTCCAGGTAAGAACGCAGGTGGCGGGCGGTCAACGTCTGCCCCTGCTCCACCAGTTGTGCCGGGCTGCCCTGGAAGACGACACGTCCTCCGTGGTGTCCGGCCCCGGGCCCAGGTCGATGAGGTGGTCGGCGTGGGCCATCACCGCCTGATGATGTTCGATGACCACCACCGTGTTGCCGTTGTCGACCAAACGGTCCAGCAGAGCCAACAAGTGGTCCACATCGGCCAGATGCAGTCCGGTGATGGGCTCGTCCAGCACATACACAGAGCCCTTCGTGGCCATGGAGATCGCCAGTTCGAGGCGTTGACGCTCACCCCCGGACAGGGTTGTCAGTGGCTGTCCCAGACCCAGGTAGCCCAGGCCCACGTCGTGGAGTCGGCCCAAAATCGTGCGAGCGTTGCCGGTGGTGAAGAAGTCGCATGCCTCCACCACCGACATCTGCAACACCTGACTGATGTTCTTGCCACGCACCTACGTCGCCGGCAAGAACGAACTCATCGACCTGATGTATGACCACGCCTT
>DXDP01000395.1 GCA_019115445.1 Candidatus Nocardiopsis merdipullorum | reverse complement strand
TCGCCCGCACCCACACCCGGGGCCGGGGCCCGGTGCGCGCGTCGACCTGGGGTGCCCTGGATGGGGTGTTCAGGGCACCGCAGGTCAACGAGCCGCTTCCGCTCCGCCGCCCGCACCCACACCCGGGCCGGGGCTGGGGTCGTGCGTCGACCTGGGGTGCCCTGGATGGGGGGTTCAGGGCACCGCAGGTCAGCGGGCCGCACCCCTTGTCTGGTGCCGCCCGGCCCTGTTCGCACAGCCCTGTTCGTGGTGTCCAATACTGTCGTACCCCGAACATACAGTCGACACCATGACACCCACACCGTCGTCCACCACACAGAACACGGGCCCCGCGGCCGAGGAGACCGATACGCAGTTCGCGCAGAAGTTCGAGCCACCGCCGGGTTTCGTCACCACCGCGGTCCCCGCCGTGGACGTCCTGGTCCCGGACGCGTTCAGCCGATGGGACCCCGGACAACAACGGGGATACCTCGCCCAACGAGCGATCAACGCCGCCGAGGGCGGCACCGTCCTCTACACCTACGCCTGCGTACGCAGAGCCACCGAACACAACCAGCAGCCCGACCCCCTGGACACGGCCGCCACCATGGTGGGCGCGTCCATGGCCCTGTCGCGCCGCGACGCCTTCCGCCTGGTCACCACCGCGGTGGAACTGATCGAACGACTCCCGCGCACCTCGGCCCTGCTGACCACCGGATGGATCGGAATCCAGGCAGCCCACGCCATCGCCGACGAGACCGCACTGGTCGAGGACCACCTGATCCCCGAACTCGACCGACGCATCAGCGAAGGCCTCGCACCGACCAGGAGACGGACCCACCCACCCAAGATCGGGCCGCTACGCAAAATGCTCAGCAAACTCGTCACCGCCTGCGACCCCGTCGCAGCCGACGCACGCACACACAAGACCCGACGAGACCAGAACGTCAGGACCACACCCCTGCCGGGCGACCACGCCCGCATCACCGCGACCCTGGCGGCCGTGGACGCACTGGAAATCGCCGACCGCATCGAAGCCCTCGTACGCACCGCCTCGACCGACGACTCCCGCACCACCGGGCAACTACGAGCCGCCGGCCTACTCGCCCTGAGCCGCGGCTGGACCTGCCTGCCAGAACCCGACGGCAGCCACCCCACCGACCCCGCCGCACAGGACGCGGTACGACGCGTGGTCATCCACTCCTACGACGACGGAGACCCCGACTTCCGCGGACTGTTCCTACCCGGATACGGGCCGGTCAGCGGCCACACCGCCGACGAACTGCAACGGACCGGGCGACGACGACTCGACGCACTGGACACCTTCGCCGACCCCGACAGCGACGCCGCACACCGCTACACCCCCTCACAAGCCCTGACCCACTTCTGCCACGGACGCGACGGCACCTGCGTCTTCCCCGGATGCCAAACCCCCGCGGACAAAACCGACCTCGACCACATCATCCCGTTCAACCACCACCACCCCGACCGCGGCGGCCTGACCACAAGCGACGACCTCGCCAGCCTCTGCCGCACACACCACCGCCTCAAAACCGAAGGCATCTGGGCCTACTACCGAAACACCGAAGGCGACTACATATGGATCCACGGACCACACCACCCCGACCACAACCCCGGGACCCACATCACCAGCACACCCAACGGACCACTTGCACACTTCGCCGCACCACGACACCCACACCGCAGCCGCCTACAACAAGAAGCAGCCGAAACCGGCCACACCGGCAACGGACTAGCCAGATCACAACGCCGCCCACACCAGAGGCAACGCCGACACACCAAAAAACGCCACCTCAGGGCGCAAGCCGAACAACGACTCCAAAAACGAGGGGTCAGTTAAGACCCGCGTAGGAGTGCAGACCCGAGACCACCATGTTGATGAAGAACAGGTTGAAGACGTGCACCGAGAACGCCGCGATATTGATCCACGCCGCCTTCTTGGGACCCCACCCCGTCGTCGCCCGGGCGTGCAGATAGACCGCGTACAGCACCCAGGTGATGAACGAGACGGTCTCCTTGGGATCCCAGCCCCAGAAGCGCCCCCACGCGCTCTCTGCCCACACGGCGCCGAGGAGGATACCCACACCGAAGATCGGGAACCCGATCACGGTCACGCGATAGGCCAGCCGGTCCAGGGTCTCGGCCGTCGGCAGCGGCCGCGCCAACCACGCTCCCCAGCCGGACTCCTGTCCCTGTGGCTGCCACACGCGGATCAGGTACATGATCGACACCACGCCCGGGATGAACAGGATGCCCGAGCCCAGCACGATGATCGACACGTGGATCGGCAGCCAGTACGAACGCAGCGCAGGCACCACGGGGGCCGCCTCCGAGTACAGGTGCGTCCCGCCGAAGAACATCAACACCAAAACGGGCAGCAGCACGTACGGCCACGCCGCCTGCATGGCGGGCTTACGCAGAAACACCAGGCCGGCACCCACGCCGAGAACCGTGGTCCCGAGGATGTACTCGTACATGTTGCCGAGCGGGAACCGGCTGGTGGCGACTCCGCGCAGGACCCAAGCCGCGACAGCGAACGCCAAGCCGAGCACGACGAACAGCTGTGTGATCCGGGCCCACCGGGGGTTACCGGAGGCGGCGCGTGCATCGTCGGCTGCTGCGGTCTCCGTGAGCGAGGTCGACTCGGTCAGCCCGGTTCCACCGGCCGTCACGAGCTCCTTCTCGGACACCTTGGCCACCCGGAATCCCGCGTAGTAGATCAGCGACGCGATCAATGCCAGCACGTAGATGCCGAATGAGGTACGGAACGCCAGGTCCGAGTATGTCGACAGGGTCTCGTTCACAGGCAGCCCCTGCGCGAGAATCAAGGTGTTCACCGGGTGTCGTCCTTCCGCACGTCGTCACCGGCCGCGCCGGGACTGGTTGAAGTGTGTCCCGACTCAGCCCCACCGGGCAAGACGGGTGTGACAGTCGATTCCGCCGCGAGCGTGTCCCGGAGCTGATCGAACTCCGAGCCCCAGCCCGATCGGTCCGTCCGGGCCAGGCCGCCCAGGTCGACGCGGGTGACGTCGTCGTCGTCGACACTCACCCTCGCCCAGATCCGCCGGCGCCGCACCAT
>DXDP01000394.1 GCA_019115445.1 Candidatus Nocardiopsis merdipullorum | reverse complement strand
TGGGACGTAGCTATCTCGTTCTCGGAGAACCTGAAGAGGCGGCCCGTGTGGCACTCCAAGCGGTGAAAACCGTGCGCGATCTCGGCTCGGGCCGAGCCAACCGCCGTTTGTACGACTGGTACCGGGAGTCGGCGGCTTTTCAGCGCGAGCCTGTTGTCGCACGGGTGAGGGAGGAACTTTCCGCTAAGCTGCCGGCCGAACCCTCGTACTTGAAGGAGACGGTATGACGCGTATCGGGATCACCGGCCACTCGGACCTGACAGCGGACAGTGTTCCCCTGGTGCGCGAAGCGCTGGGCGAAGCCCTGAAGCCCTACACGGATGACCAACTCGTCGGAGTCTCTTGCTTGGCTCGAGGGGCCGATCAACTCTTCGCCGAAGTCGTTCTCGATGCCGGGGGAGTACTGGAAGTAGTGCTGCCCTCGGTGGACTACCGGGAGAACAAAGTCAAACCCTACAATCGGGATCAGTTCGACGGGCTGCTCATGCGTTCCTCCGCCGTCCGATACATGCCGCATCGTATTGCGGGCCGTGCTGCGTACGAAGACGCCAATGAAACCGTTCTGGGCGACATCGACCGCCTGTTCGCTGTTTGGGACGGCCGTCCGGCCGATGGTAAGGGCGGTACGGGAGATGCCGTGGAAGCGGCTCGTGGTCGCAGGATCCCCGTTGAGGTGATCTGGCCTGCGGGGGCCGAGCGCAGGTAGTGAGCGGACCGGTGCACTACCGTTGCAGTGGAGGGAGTACGGGCGACCCTTTACCCGCTCTGGTGGCTTGGCTGGCACTGCGTTCCCAGTGTTCAGGAAGATCGCTCAGAAACGAGATTTTTGAAGATTTTCGGTATGCCGCCCTTGTCGGTGGTTTCAAGAAGTGGATGCAAAAGAGCGGAAAGCTCCGAGGGCCGAGGCGGCTGCCTCGGCCCTCGTCCTGTGCCCGGTTTCCGGAGCGAATCACCCGCCGAAGCCACCGTCGAGGCACACCCGCACGAACCGCCCGTACGTGTGGTTTCCCCGGTCGGGAACGCCGGTGATCAACCCCGCTCCTTCTGATCGATCGCCGTACTGATCTGGCCGACCCGGTCGGCGAGCAACCCCACCGCACCGATGGCGCGTGTCATCGGGTCGTCCTCGACACCACCGAGCGCCTTGCCCCGCCGGAAACTCTCCTTGACCTCGGCCCAACGCGCCTCCTGCTCGGGGGTCATCACCCCACGCAGTTCGGCGAGCTTGAGCAAATTGGCCTCCGCACCGGAGGTGAGGGTCTGCGCCTCACCCAGGTAGTGGTCGTCGATGGCGGCCTCCACCTCCGCATCGTTCATGACCGGCACGATCTTTTCCGCCAACCGGTTCATGTTCCGGTACGAACCCTGAAGCTGGAACGGTGGCTCGGTGCGGGAATCCTCCGACTGCGCCGCCGAGGCGATGTAGGCCTGGTTGTTGGTCAACACCACTTCCTGCACCCGCAACAGCTTCCGCAGGACCGACACGATCCGGTCCACCTCGGCCGCAGAATACGGGTGCTCGAGCTGGTCGGTACCCACCGAGTCGTCCCCCCGGGCCATCCGCACGAAGGTGTGGACATCGTCCCGATCCCGACCCGACAGGGGCGCCAACGTCGGGTTGGAGGTCAGCGCGTTCTCGATGTAGCTGAGCGCGAACAGCTCCTCCTTGCCGGACAACACATCACCCAGGTTGTACACGTCGGCACGGTTGGCCAACATGTCCGGGATCCGGAACCGTTTGCCCTGCTCGGTGTAGGGGTTACCGGACATACAGACCGCGAACCGCTTGCCACGCAGATCATAGGTACGGGTACGCCCCTGCCAGACCCCTTCCATCCGGCGCTGCCCGTCACACAAGGAGATGAACTTCTGCAGCAGCTCCGGGTTGGTGTGCTGGATGTCGTCCAGGTACAGCATCGTGTTGCTGCCCATCTCCAGGGCGAAGGAGATCTTCTCCACCTCCTGCCTGGAGGTGGCGTCAGGGGCCTCGGCCGGGTCCAGCGAAGTCACACCGTGCCCCAGCGCGGGGCCGTTGACCTTGACCAACACCAGACCCAAACGGGCGGCCACGTACTCCATCAACGTGGTCTTGCCGTAACCGGGCGGAGAGATGAGCAACAACAACCCATTTTGATCGGTGCGTTTGTCATCGCCCGCCGCCCCCAACTGCTTGGCGAGGTTGTCACCGATCAGCGGCAGGTAGGACTCGTCGAGCAGACGGTTGCGTACGAACCCACTCATCACCTTGGGTTTGTACTCCTCCAACCGGAGGCGCTCACGCTCCTGGGCCACCAACTCGTTCCTCCGGCGCTGGAAGTCCCGATAGGCCGGCACGTCCAAGGTCCGGAACCGCCTGGTGCGTGGAAGGATCTCGTCCAGCCGCACCTGCAAGGAACGTTCATCGATCCTGGGATGTGCGCCCAACAGCCCAGTGACCCTTTCACCGACGGCGGCCGAGGACTCGTACCGCTCGACCATGGTCCCGGTCAGCTGGATCGCCACGGCCTCGGGCAGGTCACCCGGATCCGCAGGCTCCTCGAGCGTGGTGAGGTAGGCCTCCAACCACGCCGTCACCAACTGGTGACGGGCGGCCACGTCCCCGTCGAGCTCGCGTAGATCCTCCTCGAAGGACTTGCGGGTGGTCTCCCGGGCACTGCCCAACGCCCGGTGGAAACGGTCCAACAGGTGACGGGCACCAGAACCCGACACGAACCCCCGCTCGTTGGTCCCTTCCGCCGCGAGTTCCTCGAACAGGTAATCACCCACCAACTCCAGGTCGGCGTCCTGGGACAGCCCGGACTCGGTGAGGAAGGTGTCCACACCCCCGGCCAGCTCGGCCCGCAACGCATCGATCGCCGTCGACCTTCGCGCCCCGAACACTCTCCGAGCCCGAGCCAAGGAGACCGCACGCGTCCTCCAGAGGGACTGGTCCTCCTTCGCGGCACCGTACGCCCAGAACAACTGGGCGACCGCACGCACCTGCCCCGGAAACCGCAACAGCCCCGCACCGGCACGCAGCCGCAGGAGCGCGGAAAGGACAAGAGCGGCGTCGTGGTCGTGCACACCCCGCTCATAACCCTCGTCGTATCGGGACTCGGCGACCCCACGCACCAGGGACAACAACGAGTCCCCGTTCTCGGCGTGCAGGTCCGCCTCGTGCAGGGCCTCCACGGTCAGCTCGCCCGAACCCTCCTCCGCCTCCGCCAGGATCGACGTGGCCAAGTACTCGGCCCGATACACCTGTGGACTCTCCGAAACCAGGAATCGGTCCCACAGAGACTCGGTCCCCCGGAAGGCCTCATCAGTGACGGGTGACCGGAAATCGGTACCGGTGATCGCCACCGACATGCGTCCGTCGTGCGGGGTGAGGGTGAGGTCGATCGGCTGGGTGTTGACCGCGAACCGGTGCCGACCCAGCCGCAGCGTCTCCCCACCGACCCCGGACTCGTACAGGTCGGCACGGTCCTGAAGAGCCCGACCGGCTTCCTGCCGGGCGGCCAGGATCCGACCGTCCAGTTCCTCCGCCCGCACGGTCTCACCGAGTTCACGCATCTCCTCCGCGGTACGACGCAACCGTGCCACCATCGCGTCGGAGGCGAAGTAGGTGTTGACCTCCTCGAGTGTGGTCAGCGTCGCGACCCGCCGGTGGACACCCTCCAACACACGCTCGGCGGAAGAGGACAACCGGTCGGCCCGTCGGGACCGCTCGTCGACCAATGACTGTTTACGGGTGGAGAACGCCTCGTAGACGTCCTCACGTTTGTCCGAGAGCTCCTGGAGGAAATCGTCGAACTCGGCGAACCGCGACTCCAGGTTCTCCAACTGCAGCATGATCCGGCCGAGCTGCTCATCGCAACGCTCCGGGGTGTCCGCGGCCGCGATCGCCCCGGTGATGGCCTGCCCCAGCAGAGCGAACTCGGCGGCGAACTCGGCCCGCCCCTCCAGGGCGAGCAGCTCTTTGCGCCGCGAATCCAACGTGGCGCGGGCCCGGTTGACCCCGGCCATCACCTCGCTGATCCGCTCCAGGATGCGGGTACGCACCTGGGCGTCACCGATGTCCAGGGAGCCGATCACCTCGGTGACCACCTGAAGCCCCTCGGTCCGTTCGGCGATCCGCTCACCGACCGCCGTCGCGGCACTGACCGCCTCCAAGGCCTCGGCCTCCTCGACCAACCGCTCCACCTCGAAGTGGTAGCCGTCGAAGGCGTCCTCCTGCTCGAGGAAGGAGACGGTACGACGCCCGGCGGAGGAGATCTCCTCACCAAGACTCTCCTCCACAGCATCGATCCGGTCGGTGTCCACATAGCGCATCTCACGCAATGTGGTCGCCTCGCCCTGGGCACGGCGCAGATCGGTCAGCCGGGTCACCCACCCCTCCGCAGAGCGGGGGGTCTCACCCCGGGAACGGCGGATGAGCGCAGTGACCTTCTCCTCGGTCTCATGGAGGGTCCTGGCTGCCTGCTCGGTGAGTTCCTGGACGGTCTCGAACTCGTCCAGGACCCGCTCCGCGGTGTCACGGACCTCCGAAAGCGGGCCCGCGAGGTCACCGCACTCCTGCTCACCGAGCCAATGGAACCGGTCCATGACCCGACGGCACGAAGTGATGAGCGCCTCGAAGACCTCGGCGGAGGGCTCCATGTCCTGGGCCATCCGTGTCACCGACAGACACTCGGAAACACCCTGGACCAGTTCCGCGTTACCGATCCGCTCCAGCGGGCCGGTACCGACCGGCTGGGCCGCCGCGTACACGTCCGACACGAACGGGGTCCGCCACACCTGCATCGGGTGCACGCGAGTGGGCTCTCCGGAGGTGTCCCGGAAAACCGTCATCGTGCCGTCGTCGAACAGCGAGTAGCCGTGGCAGACGATCGGGTTGGCGACCTCCTTACGGATCGTGTTGTACGGCAGCAGCAAACTGCGACCGTCCGCCCGGGAGTGGAAGACGTACAGGACGTCCTCACCATTGGGTGAGCGCACCACCCGTTCGAACTCGAGATCGGTGACATCGGTGTCGAAGGTCCGCGCCACCCCGGTGGTCAGGTAATACCCACCGGGGAAGATGAGCCCCTGATCGTCGGGCAAGCGCTGACAGGACTGCCCGATGCCGTCAAGACGCTCGACCTCCTTGGTGCGCGTGTTGAAGACCAGATGACGCCACGTGGACTCGTTGTACGGCAGGACACGCAACAAGATCAGCGCACCCACCCTGGCGTGGAACACCGAAGCGTCGGCCAGACTCTGCAACGGTTCGTCGACCGGCTCGCTGTAGATGCCCTCGCCGACCTCGGTGTTGTTCTCGACCTTGATGGTCAGGTCGCCGCCGACCGTCTCCACGAACAACTCGTCACGGACGGAGATGTGAGGGTGACGACCCTGCACATGATCCTCACGGGTGGTTTCCACCCACGTGAAGTCGTGCGAGGCGGGAAAGACATGATCACGTTCCCCCCGGTCGTCCATGTAGGTGATCTCGCCGGTGGGCGAGATCGACCACCGCAACACCCGCACGTCCTCTGTACGCGGGCCGGTCTGGAACACGGCGAGCAGCCGCTCCTCGATTCGTCGCAGCTGTAGAAGGCTGGTGTCCCGGTAGTAGCGGTAGAGCTGAGCAAATTCCTGTCGGAACTTCTCGTCGGCCAGCAGACCGGGGACGGTGTCCTCGGGTGCGTCGACGAATTCGAAGGAATCACCGTCGTGCTCATAACGGTGCAGAGAGAACACGTCGGAGACGTGCGTCTGACTCTGCAGACCGATGTACACGTTGTAGCCGAACAGGAACATGTCCCCGTCGGCACCGTCCCCGACGGAACGTCCGACACTCACGATGTCCCGGGGCACACAATTGTGTTCGGTACGGATGCGTTCGGTACCGAGCAGAGAGAGCTCGGTGCCGCCGAACACCTCCAGTCGTCGGTTGTTGAGTTCCTCGGTCCGCCGAGCCAGTTCACCGGTCTGCTCGCGGAGCCGGGCGCGGAGCACCTCGTAGGTGCCCGCGTCCAGCGACCGCGCGTCCTCGGCGCCGGACCCGGAACCTTCGGTCTCCTGGTGTGGGGCCTCGGTCACGGAAGGGACCACCTCACTGCTTCACTGGGGCAAGAGCGTTCACGGGAAGCTGGTCCAGTCCCATGGAGCGGGCCGTGTTGAGCAAAGAACCCAACTTGTTCGCGTTCGGACCGCCCGCACCGATGAGCTTGAGCAGCAGGGCGGAGACGGTGAGGTTCTTGATGTCCTCGGTGTCGACCTCCGAGAGGACCTTCTTCATGTCCTCGGCGAAGGTGCCCTCACCGTTGAGCCAGCCGTTGCCCAGCTCCTGAACGGTGTTCGAATTGTCGACGAAACCGTCGACGGCCTTGCCCATGCCGATGGAGTTGACCATGCGGTCGAAGAAAGCACCGTCGCCACCGACGATGTTGATGTCGGCGCTTTCCAAACCGGCCGCCATGGCCGTGGCCTGGGCCTCGGCGACCTGCCGGTGCACGTCGATGCCGGCCAGGCGGACCTCCTTCTCGGCATCCAGACGCAGACGGTACTCCTCGTGTTCACGGCTGACCTGGTCCAGGGCGGCCATCGCCTCGGCCTTGTCGGTCAGCCCCGCTGCTTCGGCGCGCAGCTTCTTCTCCACCGCGTCGGCCTCGACCTCGGCCTTCTCGCGTGCCACAGCGGCTTCGGCCCGGCCCACCTTCTCGACGGCTTCGGCGTCCTGCTCGCGGACCTGGACCTCGGCCAGACCCTCGGCCGCGCTCTCGGCCTGAATACCCTCGGCCAGGCGGATCTTCGCGCGGGTGTCCAGCTCGGAGGTTTGCTGACGGGCCTCCGCCAGGGTGAGTTCTTCCTGGGCCCTGTGCTTGGCGGCGGATTCGGCGGCTTCCGCGGCCTTGATGTCCTTGACCAGGTTCTCCTGGGCCTCGGCCTCCGCCTTGATGATGATGGCCTGACGTTCGCGCTCGGCCTCCTCGACCGCGCGCAGCTTCTTGATCGCCTCTTCCTGCTCGGCGACGGTACGGTCGACGGCCACGCGTTCGCGGACGACGTCTGCGACCTCGCGCTTTTCGCCCTCGACCTCCTTGTCCTTGGAGATACGGGTCAGCTCGGTCTCGCGCTCACGCCCGATGACCTCCAGGAGGCGGTCCTTCTCGATGCGCTCGGTCTCGATGGCGATGACGCGTTCACGGTTCTTCTCGGCGACCGCGATCTCACGCAGCTGATTCTCGGTCTGTACACCGAGTTGTTCCTCGGTGCGCAGGTTGGCGGTCTCGGCCTTCAGCCGCTCCTCGGCCTGGACATGGGCGGTCTCGGCCTCTTCCCGGGCGCGGATGATCTCGATCTCCCGCTTGGCCTTGGCGGACGCCTCCTCGCGACGCTTCTCCAGCTCGGCGAGTGTTTCGGAGGTCTCGGTGTCCTGGCGGTCGATCTCCTTCTTGCGATCGTTCTCGAACTCGTTGGTGCGCTTGTGCTCCTTGGAGGTGCGCTCCGTGATCTTCGATATGCCTTGGGCGTCGAGGATGTTGTTGGGGTCGTGCTGGTTCAGCGGGGTCTGTTCCAGCTCGTCGATGGCCACGTCCTCGAGGATGTAGCCGTTGAGGTCGGTGCCGATCAGCGACACGATCGCCTGACGGAACGCCTCGCGCTGGGTGAACAGCTCCTCGAAGTCGAACTGTTTACCGACGGTCTTGAGAGCCTCGGAGAACTTGGAGTTGAAGAGTTCCTGCAAAGTGTCCTGGTCGCTGGCACGTTGGGTACCGATCGACTTGGCGACCTTCTTGACGTCCTCGGCGGTTTCGTTGACCCGGACGTAGAAGAACACCGTGATGTCCGCACGGATGTTGTCCTTGCAGGTCAACCCTTCACGGCCGCCTCGTTCCAACGTCAGGGTCTTGAGCGAGATGTCCATGGTCTCGGCCTTGTGCAGGACCGGAAGGACGATGGCTCCGGTGAAGGTGACGTGGACGTCCCGCACCTTGGAAATGATCAGTGCCTTGCCCTGCTCCACCTTGCGGAACAGTTTGGTGATCATCAGCAGCAGTGCGAGCAGGACGACGACACCGACTGCGATGGCGACGCCGATGGTGAGGAAGGCCGCATCCGCGGCTTCCTGTCCGGTTGTGGTGGCACTCAGCAACACGTAGGGGTCTCTTTTCCGCGTGGGGTCGTGCGAGGTGGAGCGCAACAGCAGGCTGGTGCGGTGGAGGCCCGGGGTGGGCGACCTACCTGGTGGAGGCGCTCGTGTGTGATGGGACGTGGGCAAGGGCCGTTCGGTTCTCACCAAGATCGGAGGCTGCTCCCGATACACCCTGCCTGGTCCTGGTGTCGGGGGAGGGGCCCGGTCATGCCGGGGTGGCCTTCACCCTTGGCCGGGGTCCAGAGCCGTGTCGAAATGGGTGACGAGGAAGACGTCGTCCTCTCCGTCGTGGTCGAAGATCAGCGCGGTGCTGCCCAGGGGGAGGATTTCACCGCCGGTGGTACGTACGGGGATGGAGATGGCCGCGCCGCCGGCCGTGGTGATCTCGGCCTGCCCGAAACTGTCGGTGGCCTCACCGATCCGGACCACACAGGTCCGGCCGACCAGTTCGTGCTTGGAGTCCTGACGGTTCTTGGGCAGGAAGCGGGACACCCCCATCACCAGGCCACTGGTGACCGCCCAGGCCACCACGAGCGCGATGAGCAGGACCACGACCCCGAGTGTGATCAGCAAGGGGGTGGACGTGGTGTCGATGAGGCTGGTCAAGATGCTTCCCATCATGCTCACGAACCAGGCGACGAAGATCAGCATGGTCAGGGCCACCGTGACCGGCACCCTCCCGAGGCCGAGCCTTCCCATGACCGCGCTCAACCCGAGCGCTTCCCCGGCCTCGTCGGTGCCGTCGAGCATCTCGGAGTCGGCGGCCCCCAAGGCCACGAACAGCCAGTAGAGGGCAACCACGGTCAGCAGTGGGGTGAGCAGCACGGTCGGGAAGCCGAAGGCGGTGCTCAGAAACAGGCTCATTTCGCGCACTCACTCCTTCCGCTTCGTGTTCCGCTCCTGTGCCGGCCGGGTCGGCACACCGTCCTTGCCCTGGGCAACAGGGCCGGAACCCTACCGAACGTACCGGATCGGCGAGTTCTCCTGGGTCCTCTTGACCGCTTGCGGCCACGGATCTGGCCGTGCCGGGTATTCGCCCTGTTCAGAGAGTGAATTCATACTCTATTTCTGAGCGTTGGAACGTTCCGTGTGATGTCCGTGTGAAGACAGTGTGAGAAGTAGAGGATAGGCTCGCGGACGAAGAAGGCGGAAGGGCGTTACCGAACGGGAAGCCACCGCGCGATCCGCTCGGAAATCTTATGGAGAAGAGAATGGCGAACCGTGTCCCCTGGCATCGCAACAACACCAATATCGCTTCTGCTCTTGGAGCCCTTGCCACCATCAACCTTTTGCTCGCCAAGTGGATGATCGGGTGGGTCCAGATTGTCGCGGTCATCATCACCGTCGTCCTCACCGGGCTGGCCGCCTACTGGATCAGGGTCAACGCCCCCGCGGGCGAGTCGAAGGCGGAGCAACAGAAGTAACAGCCCGTTCGACCCTGCGCGTGCACGTATCCACGGGCACGCGTTTTGTACGACCGGTGTGGACAGCTACTCGAAGATGGAAGTCCTTTGGCGGAAACGGGAGCGCTGACTCCGAGTCGGAGGTAACGATGCCACCGTGATGCGGGGCCAGAAGGAAGCCCAGGACAAAAACCCTGTATTGAAGAGCACAGACCGTGTACAAGCCATTTTCTCCGGGGGGAGCCGGCCAACTGTGGCGAAGCCCGTCACTGCCAGGACGGTGGAGTGCGGATGCGGCAGGCGTAGAGGGCAGTTGCTGCTCTTGTCCGGGAGGTCTGTTTGGGTATCGATGGTGCTGTTGTTGCCGTGTCGACGGCCGTGGCCATGAGGTGGCGGCCGACCAGAAAATGACGACCTTCGCCCCTTGCCTCCCTGTTGTTGATACATCTTTCCCACATGTTGGGGCCAAGACAATCCCTGGTCGGGCGGGTGATCCGGGTCGGGGTGAGCGTCACCGAGGGCTGTCGGGCAGGGTGACAGGGTCTGTTGCGGGATGTCTTTCGTGATAGTCGTCTGAAAGACCCGCGATGAGTCCTTCCTGGAGTATGGACATCACGGACAGCCCGAACAGCGGACTGCCGCACCGCACGATCTGAGGAGCCCCCACCTTGGAAAGAACAGGAGAGATCTCAACTCTTGGCCGTTGCTCCGTCAACGGGGTCGACGTTCCGAGCCGAAGAGCGGTGGAGCTCGCGGCGCTGCTGGTGCTCTCTGGGGGCGAGCCCAACGTGATTGGCTGATGATGAACCTCTTCGAAGGGGACCCGGCTCCCTCCAGCCTTCCGACCCTTGCCTTACGTGCACGCAAGGCGGGACTTCCTGTTCAGTACAACCGGACACAGGGCTTCTACTGGTTGGAGGGTGAGGTGAGCTGCGACATCGCCGTCATCCTCGAACTGCTTGAGGAAAGTCGGGTCGAAGAAGCCTTGGACAGATGCACCGGCCCCTTCTTGCCGGCGAGCCACAGCCCCTTCGCGATGGAGATGAGGACCACTGTCGAGCAGGCCATGGTGAAAGCGGTGCTGGAATTGTCGGACCTCGAACTCATGGTCCGAGCCGACCGGTTGGTCAAGCACCCTGAACTGAGCGCGGAGCTCGTGAACAGGGATGCCTGCACCACGACCACCTCGTTGAGCCGTTCCTGGCTCAACGCACTCGAAACGGTGGGTTGAGGGGCTCACCGAGCTTCCAGCACCGGGGTGTGCGAAACGATGTCAAGAGGTTCGGCCGGGGGTTGCGCCGGCCGGAGGATTTGTTGGATTTGTTGCCTCCGGTTTCTCGGACGAACCCCCGGTGGACCCTTTGCTCGGTGACCTGAACGGCCGTACCGCGTTCCGGTGGACGCACGGTCGTGGGGAGAAAACGTGGCCGACCAAGGCTTGCCGAAAATGGCCGAATGTGGACATCCAAGGCTCCGATGTTCTTCTGTTCTCCTACAGTGACGGGGACGGGCGTGCAATACACGCCCCTTTTCCTCTGTTGATTCCTTTGTCGCCACCCCAGCCAGGAGCACCCTGTGCCCCAGGAACTCAGGAAGACCAGTAAGAAACCCCCGACCCCGCTGGGAAGAAACTTCCACCGATTCTGGATCGGTAGCCTGTCGAGCAACCTCGCCGACGGTGTCATGCTGGTGGCGCTGCCGATGGTCGCGGCCATGCTCACCAACGATCCGCTCCTGGTGTCCGGGCTGATGGTGGCCCGGTTCCTGCCGTGGCTGTTGTTCGGGCTGTTTGCAGGGACACTGGTCGACCGGTGGGACCGGGGGACGGTTCTGATCGTGTCCAACCTGGTGCGCGCGTGCGTACTGGTGGTCCTCGCGGCGCTCGTGGCGACCGGGAACGCGAACATCTGGGCGCTGTACGCGGTGATGTTCGTGGTCATGGTGTGCGAGGTCTTCTACGACCTGGCCGGACGGGCGATCCTGCCCGCCCTGGTGCCCTCCGGGACGATCGATCGAGCCAACGGGCGTCTGGTCGGCGGTAAGACGGCGACGGAGGACTTCGCCGGTTCCCCGCTGGCCGGCTTCCTGTTCGCGGTGGCCGCCGCGCTGCCGCTCGTGGTGAACGCGGGTGCCTACCTGCTCGGCGCACTGGTGCTGCTGGGACTGCCCCTGGCGGTACGCCGCCCCCCTCGTGACGAGCAGAAGGCCGACGAAGGCACGCCGCGCACATCGCTCCTGACGGAGATGCGTGAGGGGCTGTCCTACCTTTTTGCCCAGCGCACTCTGCTCCCGATGTTGTGCTTCAACATCGTCACGAACATGGCGTTCATTGCGCAGGCCGGGATCTTGGTGCTCATCGTGCAGGACCACTTCGGGGTGCCCGAGGCTCTCTACGGTGTGTTCCTGACCTCGGCCGCAGGCGGTGCCGTTGTCGGCGCCGTGCTGGTGAACACCCTCGTGGCCAAGCTCGGCCGGTTCGCCACCGAGATCATCTGCTTCGGCCTCATGGGTGTGTGCTGCCTGGCCTTCGGGTTGGCCCCCAACGCCTGGCTCGCCGCCCTGGCGTGGGGCACGTTGGCGGTGGCCACCACCGTCTCCAACACCGTGATGATCGGCGCGATCCAGCTCATCGTCCCGAACACGATGCTGGGCAGGTTCATGTCCATCGTGCAGATGACGGGTGCAGGCCTGGCGCCGGTGGGCGCGTTCCTGGGCGGTCTCCTGGGCCGGATCGAACTGTACTACGTGCCGCTCGTGGCGGGCACTGTGGTTCTTCTCGCGCTGCTTCCGACGATCCCGGCGCTCCGCCGCATGACGCGTCGGGCCGACGAGGTCGAGCGCGAGGCCGTCCAGGAACGGCCCTCGGCCTGAGGTCGGCCCGCTCTTCCCACACCGACCGGGAAACATCGGGCAGAAAAAATCCTGAGTGAGGTGTCGATCCGGCCGGGGCCCGTTCGACGTAGGGGTGAGGACGGGGAGGACAACCTCCCCGCACCACAAGGAAGGTGCAACATCATGCGCTACCTGATGTCGATCATGAGCAGCCCCGAGAGCGAGGCCCGGGACTGGGAACCCACACCCGAGGTGTACGAGGCGATGGGCGCCTACAACGAGGAGATGGCCAAGGCCGGGGTCCTGCTGGCCGGTGAGGGATTGGCCCCCACCTCGGAGGGGGCCGAGGTGATCTTCCGGGACGGTGAGGCCACCGTCGTCGACGGTCCCTTCACCGAGGCCAAGGAGTTCATCGCCGGGTACTGGGTCATCCAGGTCTCCTCGCACGCGGAGGCCGTGGAGTGGGCCAAGCGTTGCCCACACCCGCCCAAGGGGGACACGACCGAGGTCAAGCTCCAGTTGCGCCGTATCGATGAGCTGCAGGACCTGGACCACATGCCGGAAGAACTCAAGGAACGCGAGCGTGAGCTGCGTGCCCAGGGCTTCGTGAACGGTTGACGACTGTTGCGCGGTGTGGTCCACGGTGCTGTGATGGTGTCGTGGACCACACCGGTGTCGTGCGTGAGGTGGAAGCGGTCTGGCGGATCGAGTCGGCCCGACTGATCGGTGCGCTGACCCGCATGGTCGGTGACGTCGGATCGGCCGAGGAGTTCGCGCAGGACGCCTTGGTCGCCGCGTTGGAGAAGTGGCCCGAGGAGGGTGTGCCCGACAATCCCGCCGCGTGGCTGACCACCGTCGCCAAACGCCGTGTCGTCGATCGCATGCGTCGGGACGAACGTTTTCGGCTGCACCTGGTCGAACTGGGACGGGAACTGACCGAACACGACGGTCGAGACGACTTCGACGCGGTCCTGGAGGAGGATTACGGCGATGACCTCCTCGAACTGATGTTCATGTGCTGCCACCCGGTCCTGTCCACCGAGGCACGCGTGGCGCTGACCCTGCGTCTGCTCGGAGGACTCACCACCGAAGAGATCGCCCGTGCCTTCCTGTCCACAGAAACCGCTGTGGCCCAACGCATCGTGCGAGCCAAACGGAAACTGGGCCGAGAGAAGGTCCGGTTCGAGGTGCCGAGCGGAAAGAGCCGTGACGCCCGACTCTTCGACGTCCTCGAAGTCCTCTACCTGGTGTTCAACGAGGGTTATTCGGCGACCTCGGGGGAGCGGTGGCTGCGTCCCGAGCTGTGCGAGGAAGCCATGCGACTGGGCCGGGTCCTTGCGGAGCTGCTGCCAGAGGAACCGGAGGTGCACGGCCTGATCGCACTGATGGAACTCCAGGCCTCCCGATTTCGGGCCCGGACCGGGCCCGACGGTGAGCCGGTCCCCCTCGACCGGCAGGACCGTTCTCGGTGGGATCGTCTGCTCATCACCCGCGGACTGGCCGCACTACGCCGCTCACTGCCACGCGACCCGGCCGTTGCGCGGGGTGTCTACTCCCTGCAGGCAGGTATCGCCGCCGTCCACGCGGTGGCCACCCGTCACAAGGACACCGACTGGCATCGGATCGCCGACCTGTACAGGGAACTGTCCCGACGGACCGGCTCCCCGGTGGTCGAACTCAACCGGGCCGTGGCGATTTCCATGGCACACGGCCCGGGCCCCGCCCTGAGGATCGTTGATGCCCTCACCGAGGCGTTGGCCGGCTATCCCATGCTGCACGCCGTCCGCGGTGACCTGCTGGAACGCCTTGAGCGCCCCGTGGACGCCCGAGCTGAGTACGCGTGTGCCGCCGAACTCACCCGCAACGACGGCGAGCGCGCCCTCCTGTTGAAACGGGCCCGCGACCACGGACGCAAAGCCTGAGCCCACGCTCCATCCCGGGGGAGCGGCCAGGGCACCCGGAACTTCGCACCGCCGTGGAGCGTCTCAACGAGCGCCCTACCCCGTGACCGGAAGGCTCCCCCATGTATGAGCAGTACCGCTCCCATCCCTCCGGTGGTGGCCCCCTCATCGCCTCGATCCTCATGGCGTATGGCCCCTTCTGCTGTGGACGTGGTCCCAGTACGCCTCGCGGGTTCCACATTCCAGGGTAACTGGGCAGGCCCCTCCCGCTCCGGGAAATCCGGGCGCACGGCATACGTTCCTCTGAAACAGGGCGTAGCACGTGGAGACACGAGGGGCTACGATTGGATCATGAGGACCATCACCCAGCGCGAATTCCGTAACAATGCGGCTTCCGTCATGGACCAGGTGGAAGCGGGCGAAACCTTCCACGTGACCCGTAACGGGGTCGAGGTGGCCCAGGTCGGCCCCATCACACGTCGTCGGCGCCGCACCGCAGAGGAATTGGTGGAGCGGTATCGCGGACTTCCCCGTGTGGACTACGCACACATGCGCGAGGAAGCCGACGAGCTTTTCGGGGGCGAGGACCGGATCGAAGGCGATGAGCGTGGCTGAACGGCATGATCAGGGTGTCCTCGACACCTGTGTCGTCATCGATCTCGGCGACCTCGACCCGGGGCGGCTACCCAGATTTCCCGATATCACCTCTGTCACCATGGCTGAACTCCACCAAGGTGTGGCGACGGCCAAGGAACCGGTGGCCAGAGCGCAGCGGATGGAGAGGCTACAGGCCGCAGTGGGGGACTTCTCCCCGCTCCCGTTCGACGATGAGGCGGCAGCCCGGTACGGGACTCTCGTGGCTCTCACTCTCGCGGCGAACCGTAGCCCCAAGCCGCGCCGTATGGACCTGATGATCGCGGCAGTGGCGTCGGTGCACGGGCTCCCCCTCTACACACGCAACGCCGACGACTTCGTCGGTCTCGACAGCGCCGTACGAGTCGTCTCCGTCTGAGATCGGTCTCGACCTCTGCCCACGCAGGGGCCCTCACCCGTACGGGTGAGGGCCCCTGATCGCTCGGTCAGGAGACCGGTTCGGGCTCTTCGGCCTTCTGCGTGGCCACGGTCAGCCGGTCCAGGGAGGTGTCGAGATCGACCAGTACCCGGTCGCCCTCGGTCAACTCACCGGACAACAGCTCCCGGGCAAGCGGATCCCCGATGGCGGACTGCACCAGGCGACGCAGTGGGCGGGCACCGTAGTTCGGGTCGTACCCGGCCAACGCCAACCATTCGCGGGCACCCGGGGTGACCTCCAAGACCAGTCGCCGGTCACCCAGGCGCTTGGCCAACTTGTCCACCTGCAGGTCGACGATGCGGGTCAGATCCTCGGTGGACAGGGCGTCGAACATGATCAGGTCGTCCAACCGGTTGAGGAACTCCGGCTTGAACGTGGCCCGCACCACGTCCATCACACGGTCTCGGCGCGCCGACTCCTCCAAGGACTGGTCCACCAGGAACTGTGAACCCAGGTTGGAGGTCAGGATCAGGATCGTGTTACGAAAATCCACCTGGCGCCCCTGACCATCGGTCAAACGGCCGTCGTCCAACACCTGAAGCAGGGTGTCGAAGACCTCCATGTGGGCCTTTTCCACCTCGTCCAGCAGCACCACGGTGTACGGGCGGCGACGTACCGCCTCGGTGAGCTGCCCACCCTCCTCGTAACCGACGTACCCGGGGGGTGCACCCACCAGGCGGGACACCGAGTGCTTCTCGGAGTACTCGCTCATGTCGATACGCACGATGGCACGTTCGTCGTCGAACAAGAACTCCGCGAGCGTCTTGGCAAGTTCGGTCTTACCCACACCG
>DXDP01000393.1 GCA_019115445.1 Candidatus Nocardiopsis merdipullorum | reverse complement strand
GGTTCGGGACTGGCCGTCTTCCACCCCAAGGGTGGGGTCGTCCGCAAGGTGATGGAGGACTACTCGCGCAAACGCCACGAAGAAGGCGGGTACGAGTTCGTCTACACCCCGCACGCCACCAAGAGCGCCCTGTTCGAAAAGTCCGGGCATCTGGACTGGTACGCCGAAGGAATGTACCCGCCGATGCAGCTCGACGGTGGTCAGGACTACTACCTGAAGCCGATGAACTGCCCGATGCACCACCTGATCTTCGACGCACGTGGACGCTCCTACCGGGAACTCCCGATGCGTCTGTTCGAGTTCGGGACGGTGTACCGGTACGAAAAGTCCGGTGTGGTGCACGGTCTGACCCGAGCACGTGGCTTCACCCAGGACGACGCGCACATCTACTGCGCCAGGGAGCAGATGGCCGACGAGCTCGACTCGTTGTTGACCTTCGTGCTCGACCTGCTGCGTGATTACGGTCTGGACGACTTCTACCTGGAGCTGTCCACCAAGGACCCGGAGAAGTACGTCGGTACCGACGACATGTGGGACGAAGCCGTCGACGTCCTGCGCCAGGCGGCCGAGAAGCAGGGCCTGCACCTGGTCATGGACCCGGGCGGAGCCGCCTTCTACGGTCCGAAGATCTCGGTCCAGGCCAGGGACGCCATCGGTCGGAGCTGGCAGATGTCCACGCTCCAGGTCGACTTCAACATGCCCGAACGTTTCGATCTGGAATACACCGCGGCCGACGGTTCACGTCAGCGCCCGGTCGTGATCCACCGGGCCCTGTTCGGCTCCATCGAGCGCTTCTTCGCGGTGATGCTGGAACACTACGCGGGTGCCTTCCCCGCCTGGCTGGCCCCGGTGCAGGTCGTGGGTATCCCCATCGCCGACGAGCACGTGCCCTACCTGCAGCAGGTCCGAACCGCCCTGCGGGCCGAGGGCATCCGGGTGGAGGTCGACGCGGGCGACGACCGTATGCAGAAGAAGATCCGCAACGCCCAGAAGCAGAAGGTGCCCTTCATGCTGTTGGCCGGTGACGACGACATGGCCAAGGGCGCTGTGTCGTTCCGCTACCGGGACGGGTCACAGAACAACGGTGTACCGATCGACGAGGCGGTCGCCGAAATCGTCACGGCCGTGCGCGAACGCCGCTGAGACGTGCCCCATGCGGCAAAGGCCTGTGCCGCCCGATCGGTCGGGCGGCACAGGCCTTTGGGTGCGTCACTCGGAGGTGTCTTCCTCATCGTCCTTGAAGAGGTCCGCACGGGAGATGCGTGCGGTGGCGTTGGGGTCCGGGGTTTCCTCTTCCTCTTCGTCGTCCTTGAACAGCTCCGCACGCGAGATGCGGTGGGTGGCGTTGGGGTCGCTCATGAACGTCGTTCTCCTTGTGTATTGGTGCAAGGAGATTTTATCCCGCTTGTCCGACACAAACATGGGTGCTCCGTACCCGACCGGGTACGGAGCGTCTCCGGGTGGGTTCAGGCGGGCAGGCCCAGTTCGCGGGCGATGAGCATTTTCTGGACCTCACTGGTGCCTTCGCCGACCTCGAGGATCTTGGCGTCGCGGTAGAAACGGCCGACCGGGTAGTCGTTCATGAAGCCGTAACCACCGAAGATCTGTGTGGCCTCACGGGCGTTGTCCATCGCGGCGTTGGACGCCACCAGTTTGGCGATGGCGGCTTCCTTCTTGAAGGCTTCACCGGCGAGCATCCGCGAGGCGGCGTCGTAGTAGGCCAGACGAGCGGTGTGCGCGCGGGCCTCCATCTCGGCGATCTTGAACTGGATCGCCTGGTAGTGGCCGATGTGGTGGCCGAAGGCCTCACGCTCGTGGGAGTAACGCACGCTCTCGTCCACACACCCTTGGGCCAACCCCACCGACAGGGCGGCGATCGCGATCCGTCCCTCGTCCAGGATGCGCAAGAACTGGGCATAGCCGCGCCCACGCTCACCCACGAGGTTGGCCTCGGGGACACGGCATTCCTCGAAGACGAGTTCGTTGGTGTCGGAGGCGTTCCACCCGACCTTCGAATATTTCTGCCCGACCGTGAATCCGGGTGTGCCCGCCGGTACCAGGATGGAAGAAATCTCCGGACGACCGTCGTCACGTCGGCCGGTCACCGCGGTCACGGTCACCAGTGTGGTGATGTCGGTGCCGGAATTGGTGATGAAGGACTTCGTTCCGTTGATCACCCACTCGCCGTCTTCCAACCGGGCCGTGGTCCGGGTGGCGCCTGCGTCCGAGCCGCCACCCGGCTCGGTCAGTCCGAACGCCCCCAGGGCCCGCCCCGAGGTCAGTGCGGGCAGGTAGGTCTTCTTCTGCTCCTCGGTGCCGAACCGGAAGAGGGGCATGGCGCCCAGGGACACCCCTGCTTCCAGGGTGATGGCGACCGAGGAGTCCACCCGGGCCAATTCCTCCAGGGCCAGACACAGGGCGAAGTAGTCGCCGCCCATCCCGCCGTGTTCTTCGGGAAACGGCAGACCGAACAGGCCCATCTCACCCATCTTGGCGATGATCTGGTATGGGAAGGACTCACGTTGGTAGAAGTCACCGATGACAGGTGCGACCTCGGAACGGGCGAACTCCTCCACGGCAGCACGCAGGTCGGCGTGCTCGGTGGACAGTTCGTGACGGCTCATTGAGACTCCTCGCTGGTGGGCGGGGTGGAAGCGGCCTCGGGCCGGGTGTCGGCCGGGCCGGGACGTGGTTCGACGGTGACCAGGGGTGCGTCCATCGACACGGACGTCCCGGGCCGTGCCGTCACGGTGGTGACGGTGCCGTCCACGGGTGCGGGTACGGAGTGTTCCATCTTCATGGCCTCGACCACCGCCAGGGTGGTTCCTGCGGTGACGTGTTGCCCGACCTCGACGGGTACGTCGAGGACCGTGCCGGGCATGGGGCTGCGCACGGTGCCGTCGGTGGCGGTCCGGTCCGCACGGAGTGCGGCGCTGACGGGTTCCTCGCGCAGGCTCCAGGTGGCGCCGTCGAGCCCCAACCACCGGTGGGCGGTATCGGGATCGTCTGCGCGGGCGTAGGTGATCGTGGTGTTGTCATCGGTGACGGTGAGCCGGGTGCCGTCGGTGGAACGGTGGGCACGAAAGGCCTGTGGTTCCTTTTCGGCCCACCTCACCAGGTAGTGACCGGGCTCGCCGTTGCGACGGACCCGGACGACGGTGGCCTCGTGCCCGGGGGCCCGCAGCCGCCAGGGGGTCCAGGCCGGAGCTCCCATCCGCCAACCGTCGGGTACGGCGAAGCGGTTGGTGTCGGGGCCGGTCTCCAGGTCGAGTTGGTGATCCAGGGCCGCGGCCACGTACACAAGGGGAAGCCGGTCGGGGGCGGGTTCGGGCG
>DXDP01000392.1 GCA_019115445.1 Candidatus Nocardiopsis merdipullorum | reverse complement strand
CACAAAGCAACCACCCAGAACCAAGACCCGGAACCTCACAGCCCGAACCCCGCTCCCCGGCGGCCCACACAAAGTTACACCCACCCCAACACAACACCAAATCCCCAGCTCACACCCCACAAAACCACCACGACACCTACCTCGGTGTGGTGCGCCAAGGAGCTGATGTGTCGAGCTGGTGTCTCACGTTGGCGCCATCGCTCCGCGCCTTCTCGCTGAGCCCGTTGGCCTGACGGCTGAGCTGTCGACGGCCATGGCACCGGCGGGTTCATCCCGATCCATGACCGTTGCCGGGCGCTGATGGCCGTCGCTGGGATGCTGACGACGGACACGAGAGACTGTCCGAAGGAGGTCACGATGGAGCCAGCGGGCGGACGTGAGAGTTGCCCGCTTCAGCCGAGGAGATCATGGAAATTCTCGAAGCGATTGATCTGCCAGAGTCCCCTCGGGCTTCCGGCGAGCTCGCCGGGCTCTCGCACCACACCGTTGCCCGCTATGTCACGGACCGTGATGCCGGCCGGTAGACCGAGAAGCCGGCGGCCCGTGCGCAGTTGATCGACGAGTGCCTGCCGAAGCTTTCGGGAGTGGGTGGAGCGCTCGGGCGGGAAGATCCGCGCCCACGTGGCCCACGACAAGCCGATCGCGGTGGGGATCACCGGCTCCGGGCGCACCACGAGTCGGGCGGTGGCGGCGGTGTAGAGGTCCTACCGTCCGGGCCATGCGCGGGTGCACCGGCCGCGGATTAGGAGAGCCGGCCTGTACTACTTCGGTGACGGACCGGTCATCGACGGGGTCACGACCGTGCTGTTCTTCGCGTGGTCGGCGTAGTCACGGTCCCGGGTGGTCCAGCCGATCTGGCACAAGACGTCCCCGAGCGTGTTCCCAGCCCTGGATGTGACGCTGCGGCGTCTGGGTGGGACGCCTCGTTCGCCTAACCGGAGGCGGCCTGCGGGCAATGGTGCGAGCAGCTCAACGACCGGGAGCCACCGCGATACTCGGTGGGCACCGGCCGACACGCGCGCCCAGGAACGTGCCCGCCTGCACACCGTGCCGGACCAGGCGTACACGGTGATGCTGGGGGCCATGCGGCAGGTACCGTGACCTCGCCGATGCTGACGTTCGAATGCGGGCAGCACTCGGTGCCGCACACGTTGCTCGGCCAAACCGTCTAGGTCCGCACCCACGGTGAGGGAGCCGGCGCGCAGATCGTCGTGGTGCACGTCGGACCGAATGGGCCGGTGAAGGCCGCACGCCACCAACGGGCCGCCCTCGCTTCGCGACGCGCATTTTCCCGACGCTCCTGCCGGGGCACCACACCGGCAGACCGACGCCCGCACTGCTGCGGAGACGGCATTCCTGGCCCTCTGCGTCGGGACCCGGCTGTGGCTGGTCGAGGCCGCCGCTGCGGCCACGGCCCGGATGCGGGTGAAGATGGCCCGAGCGGTGGCCTTGACCAGCTGCTCAACACCGACGAGGGCGACTGGGGGCTCGGGCACACGTCACTGCACGACCGGTTCGCCGAGGACGATCTGCCCTCGATCCTGAACCACCACGCCACCGACGCTACCGGCCAGGCCCCACCGCAGGTGAGGACCGGTCTCTGACCCAAAGCACCGCCGGATGGACCTCCCTTAGCGGGCAACCGGCCCCCACCGATTCCGAGGAGACGCTCTGATGATCACCACCACTGAGCGTCCGGCGCTGGAGTGCCGGCCACCCCGCCGCTGCTCGCCGATCTGGACGCTCTCCTGCCGCGTTTACAGCTGCCGCATATCCGTCCTCATGCGCCCAAGGTGATCGCCACCGCTTACAGGCCTGGGATGAGAGCGCTTCCTCGACCTAGGCGCCGACCCAACAGGTGTTGCGAACACTGGAATGGCTGCACTGCAAAGTGAACCTCCTCGTCTGCTAGCACTCCGGGACCGTCAAGACCTTCCTGCTCGAGGCCCTCACGCAGCAGGCGGTCGAGGAGGGGCTGAAGGTTTCCGGTTACACCCTGGAGGACCTCGGCGTGCTCCTGCGCAATCACCGCGCCGACGACACCGTCACCAACTCCATCGCCAAGACCCTGCGCGCCGAGCTGATCGTCGACGACACCGGACTGCTCCCGGTAGCCGCCCACGCCGCGGAGGTGCTCCACCGCCCCCGGGCAGAACTCAACGGCGCTCGAAACAAGAACCCCCTCCGCTGCGTTCTGACGCAGCTCCAGCTGGCGCTCGAATGGGACTTCGCAGGCGCCCTCCTGTCACGAGCCGTCGTGTTGGACCTGCTCATCCATAACTGCGGGCCCATTCGGCTCGCCGCGGCCGGCCGAGGTCGAGTGCTCAAATGGGCGCCAAGCAAGACCAGGAAGGACAGGATCGAGATCGCCAATCGGATCTTCTTGCGGTCGTGATCTCGGTGCCCGTCATCGGTGTCAAGATCGCCTCCAACATCGTGCTGGGGGTGGGCAACTGCGTGGAGCCTACGGCAGCCTGAACTGCTCGCCGGTCATCTTCAGACCGGTGGGCAATCCGCATAGGGTCACCACCGGGCACCCGGGAGAGGCGTCGACGTGTGGGGGTTGAGGTTTGGTGGTGTGGGGAATGGCGAGAACCCCAAACCGGTGGTGGTTTGGGGTTCTCGTTGAAGTTGTGTTCGGCGGTGACCTACTCTCCCACACCCTCGCGAGTGCAGTACCATCGGCGCTGGCAGGCTTAGCT
>DXDP01000391.1 GCA_019115445.1 Candidatus Nocardiopsis merdipullorum | reverse complement strand
CCCTCCCCCGGTGAACACCACCCCCTCCAGCACGGCCCTTTCCAGGTGGGCCCGGTCCAGTCGTCAGTCGGTGAAGACCGCACCGGTCAGGTCTGTGTCCTTGAGGTCGGCGTCGCTGAGATCACAACGGGTGAACACCCAAGGGGTGTCCAGGGGGTGGGCCAACGCCTCACGCAGATCGGCACCGGTCAGATTCGCGTCGGTGATCTCCGACACGGAGAAGTCGATACTCATAGAAAGCAGCTTAGCCTCGATCCACCGATGTGGTTCATGGGTGGTCTTCTGGCTGATTCATGAGCCGGGTTCGCAGTGGTGACCGTAGTTGGGCAGGGGATACCTGCTGGTCTACCCAGCTCTTCCACGAATTCCTGCTCCGGTCGGGCCCTGGCGGGCGGGGTGGTCACAGACCTCAGGCTCTCCCAGGCGGGTCGTGAACGCTCTCGAACAACTGCTCCCACGCGCCTTGCCAGGGCCATCGCTGCGGTAGATGCAGCCTCAACCGCCGAGCCGAGCGGGCGATACGGGCCGGAACACAGACCAGGTGGGCGCGCAGGGTGGCGGTGGTGGCTTTGGCGTGAAAGGCCGAGGCCAGGGCACCTGTGGCCCGCAACAGGTTGTAGGCCATCGCCCACAGAGTGAGCCAGGCGGCGTTGGCCTGGAAATGGGCCGAAGGCAGGTGCGCCAGAGCCCCGGCTTTGCTGTCGGCGATGACCTGCTCGATGACGGCGTGGTGGCGGTGCTCGCGTTCAGCTTGCAGCATCGGGGCGGGGTTGTCGGTGAAGAAGGGGTGGTAGCGCCAGACGGGAAACAATTCGCCCTGCTCACCCACGGCAGCGGGTGTGGCCAGGTCACGGACCCGACGCACGATCAGGCGGGCGGTGGCCTGCTCGGCCTTCGGACGGCCGGTGAAGGCGGTGTAGGCGCCGATCTCAGCGACCTGGGCGCCGGAGATGAGTTCTCCCGTCTGCGGATCAGGCACCGCGGTGGGGTAGGTGATCTGGGTCCAGGCGCCCTCCTCGATGGCGGCAATGGCCCTTTTGATGGAGGGGTTCATGCCCGCAGTGATCGAGAAACGGGCGCCTGCGCGGCCGCAGGCCGCGATGACGTCGGCGTTGTAGAACTGTGAGTCCGCGCGCAGAACGCGCAGGCCGGTGCTGCCGACCTCGCCGGCGGTGGCCAGGGCCTGGCCGGCGAATCTGGTTGCCCCGCGCGAGTCAGCCGCTTTTCCGCGGCGCATTTGCACGGTGGCGATCACCGGCCTGGATGTGGGGGTGGACAGGGTAGCCAGCAGAGGGTGCAGGGTACGCACGCCTTTGAACCGGCCGTGCTCGGCGCCCTGTTTCGTGCGTCCGTAGACGCGTTTGTGGGTGGAGTCCACATCGATGAAGGTTTTCTGGGCGGCGCTGGGCAGCAGCGGGGTGTGCGCAGCCAGCCGGGCGAGGAAGGCGCGGTGGGCCGAGTGCAGTTGCAGGGCGTGGCCGTGGGTGAAGGAGCGCAGGAACGTGCCCAGTGTGGAGGGGGCGCGGGCCCCGTTGAACAGGGTCGGCATGGCGCCGTGGCGCACAAGGTCGAGGTCGTCGATGCTGTCGGCTCCGGCGACCATGGCGGCCACGATGCTGTTGACCTTGGCCTGGGGTGCTGCGCTGGCTCCGTTGCCTGCCCCGGTCAGCTTCACCTTGTCGGCTACCAGGTGCGAGAGCCCGCACCGCTGGGCCAGCCGCATCACCGGGACCAGCCCGGCGTGAGCGGTCAGGTTGGGGTCGTCGAAGGCGGCGGAGACCGCTGCGGGGGTGTGGGAGGATTTCACTTGTAAGGTGCCTTGCTGGGCTGGTCGGACGGAAGCGTGGAAACTCCCATTCTTCCAGCTCAGCAGGCACCTTTTTGTGCCGGGTCTATCCCAACGCGGTCACTGGTCGGTGGATCGAGGCTTAGAGCCCACACACCACAGACGGATCAGGCCCGAAGTTTGAGCGCCAGGAACAGGTCCACCCTGTGCTCCAGACTGCTCAGGTCTCGCCCACTGAGTTCCTCGACCCGACCGATCCGATAGCGCAGCGTGTTGACGTGTACATGCATGGCTGCGGCGCAACGCTGCCAGGATCCCGAGTGGGCGAGGAACTGTTCGAGCGTGGACACCAGCTCCGAGCGGTGCTCACGGTCGTAGGCCAGAAGGGGGCCCAGCAGTCGGTCCCGGTAGGAGGACTGCACTTCCTCGGGCACCGAGGCCAAAAGCAACTCGTGGGAGTCGATCTCGGCGCCGGCGATGACTCGGGAACGTCCCCCGCGCAGCTCGGCCAGGCGCCGGGCGTGTCGGGCCTCGACCATGGCCCCGCGCAGCTCGGCCACCGCCGGGGCGGCCGAGCTCAGGCCGATGGCCAGCCGGTGATCGAGCAACCCGCCCTCCAACACCTGGGCCCGATGCACCAGGTCGGCGCGGATCTTTTCGACCTCGGCACGCGCGTCGGTTCCTGTGTCTTGCACCGGGATCACGGCCAGGGCCTCGTTGTCCCCGATGACCACCGCCCCGGGCCAAGAGGCCACCAGTTCGGCCAGGACCCGACGGGCCAGGTCGGATACGCGTGGTTCGGGCAGCATCATCGCGGCGGCCACGACGTGGGTGCACCCCTTGGTGCCGTCGACCAGGTCGACCCCGCGCAGGAGCGCGGTGGCCTCGTCGAAGCGTTGTGCCGTCAACAACTGTGGCAGGCCCTCCAGATGTTGGGCCTTGGTCAGGATGCGTTCGTCGGCGCGGCTACGGCCCAGCACCGCCATCGAGGACAACTCGGCGACCGCCTCGTGCTCCTCCGTGGACCACTGCTCCTGGTCGCCGGCGCACACCAGGAACCAGGTCGCCGGCGGGTGTGAGTCCTTGCTCTGCACGGGCACGACGGTGACCGGTTCGGCGCCTGCGGGGCGCTTCAGGTGCATGGTGTGTGGTGACATCGATCGGCTCAAGGCGCGTGCAGCAAGGTTTTCTGCCTCCTCGGTCGGTAGTGGCGTCTTCGAGGAGGCCACAGCGCGGCCGGTGGAGGAGATGAGCCAGGCGGTCATCCCTGCTTGTGTGGCTGCTTCGGCGAAGGCGGAGGACAGGTCGGCCCCGGCGGCCACGTCGGCCATCAGGCGGCGGTGGCGGTCTCGGCTCTTGGCGATGGTGCTGAATCGTTGTTGGGTCAGGAAATGCAACACTTCCTCGGTGACCGCGCCGAAAGAGGTCTCGGTGGGTACCTCCACCAGGGGGATGTCGTGGTCCCGGCAGGCCGTGATCAGGTCGGGCGGTACCTCGCCCAAGGCGGTACCGGCGCCGATGGCCACCGCTCCGGCACTGACCACCGAGGCCACGAAGGTCTGGGAGTCCTGCGGACGTGTGTGCCACATCATCCCGGTCAGGACCAGTTCTCCGCCACGCAGGTAGCGGGCCGGCTCCAGCAGATCTGTGGTGTAGGCCCACCGGACGATGCGGTGCTCGTGTTCGGCGCCCGTCAGGAAGCGCAGGTGCAGCCGCCTGACGGCGAGCAACTCACTGATCTGCATGGACACCTTTCTGTGTTCGGTGCGTCAACAGCGGTGTTGTGTACCTGTTTGGAGGAAACGACCAACGATAGCTCTTCGTTCCGTCGGTTCTTCAAGTCATCACGTATCGGGCGGTGGGTAGGCCCGGTGATGTACTTCCCCGACCGGGGGTTGTTCGTTGGGTCCGCCGGTGATCGGATCGAACGCCGACCGTGGACGAGGACGACCATGGATTTTTTGAGCCCCTCCACTTTGGACGAGGCACTTCAGGCCAAGAGTGCCCACCCCGAGGCCGTGCCCATCATGGGTGGAACCGATGTCATGGTGGACATCAACTTCGACAGGCAACGTCCCCCGGCGTTGCTGGATCTGACTCGGGTCCCCGAGTTGGCCGAGTGGGGACCCGACGGGGACGGTGTCCGTCTGGGGGCGGGTGTGTCCTACACCCGGATCATGAAGGATCTGCCCGAAAGTGCACCCGCCCTGGTCAAGGCCTCGCGTACCGTGGCCTCGCCCCAGATCCGCAACAGGGGGACGGTGGGCGGCAACCTGGGAAGCGCATCACCCGCCGGTGATGTCCATCCTTTTTTGCTGGCCACGGACGCCCGGGTGGAACTGGCCTCGGTGCGTGGTGAGCGGTGTGTGCCCGCCCGGGAGTTCTACCTGTCACCGCGAAAGACGGTGCAGCAGCCGGACGAACTCATCACGGCGGTGTTGTTGCCCGCCCGGACCGGGCCCCAACAGTTCGCCAAGATCGGTACCCGAAACGCGATGGTCATCGCGGTGACCTCGTTCTCCCTGGTCCTGGACGCCGCCAGACGCACGGTCGGCACCGGTCTGGGTGCTGCTGCTCCCACCCCTGTGCGCGCCGGTTCCGCCGAGGAGTTCTTGGCGGCCGAGTTCGACTGGGAAGGTGCGCGTATGCCCTCCAAAGCCACCGTGGACCATTTCGGGGAGTTGGTGGCCGCCGCGGCCCGACCCATCGACGACCAGCGTGGCAGTGCCGCCTACCGCAGGCACGCACTTGCGGTGATGGCTCGGCGCGCCCTGAGCTGGTCCGTGATCGACTACCGCAAGGAAGGTGTGCGATGCGTGTGAAATTTCACCTCAACGGCGAGGAGGTGACCGTCGACGACATCTGGCCCGGGGAGAGCCTGCTGTACGTGTTGCGTGAGCGCCTGGGTTTTCCGGGGAGCAAGAACGCCTGTGAACAGGGAGAGTGTGGTTCGTGCACCGTCTACTTCGACGAAGAGACCGCGTGTGCGTGCATGATCGCCGCGGGGCAGGCCGAAGGGCGGAGCGTAGGCACTGTGGAGGGGCTGGGCCAAGGTGAGAACGCCGGAAAGCGGTCACTGGGGTTCGTGCAGGAGGCTTTTGTCGATGCCGGTGCGGTCCAATGCGGGTTTTGCACCCCGGGTCTGCTCATACAAGCCGATGACCTGCTGAAACGAACGGTGGATGTGGGTATGTCCACGCCGGGCGACACCGAGATCAGGGAGGCCCTGGCCGGAAACCTGTGCCGGTGTACGGGGTACGAGAAGATCGTCGACGCGGTGCGTTTGGCCGCCGATCGCCACATCGAGGCAAGGGGCAACGCATGAGCGACGTGATCGTGATCGAGGGTGCCCATGTGGTGACCGTGGACGGTACCGAACACTCCGACGGTCATGTGGTGGTCGAGGCGGGCCGGATCAGTGCGGTGGGTGCGGGGCCCGCCCCGCAGGCTCCGCCCGGGGCCGAGCGTGTGGACGCACGCGGTTGTCTGCTGACCCCGGGTCTGGTCAACACCCATCATCACCTGTATCAGTGGGCCACTCAGGGGTTGTTTTCCGACGGGACCCTGTTTGCCTGGTTGTCGGGTTCCTATGAGTTGTGGGGGCACCTGGACGCGGAGATGGTGGCGGGCACCACATCGGCGGGGCTGGCGCATCTGGCCCTGTCGGGGTGTACGACCGCCTCCGATCATCATTATGTGTATCCGCCCGGGAGTCAGGACATGGTGGCCGCCCAGGTGGAGGCCGCTCGCAAGATCGGAGTGCGTCTGGATCTGGCCCGCGGGTCGATGGATCGGGGACGCAGTCACGGTGGGCTGCCACCGGACTCGATCGTGGAGTCTGTGGAGGGCGCCCTGTCGATGACCTCCGAGGCGATCCACACGCACCATGACCCTTCGCCGTCGTCGATGACGCGGCTGGCGGTGGCACCGTGTTCTCCGTTCACGGTCTCGCAGGAACTGATGGTGGAAAGCGCCGCACTGGCCCGGGACAAAGGGGTGCGGTTGCACACTCATCTGGCCGAGACGGTCGACGAGGAGGAGCAGTGCCTGGCGGAGTTCGGGTGCACCCCGGTGGAGTATGCCGAGGAGCTCGGTTGGCTCGGTGAGGACGTGTGGTTCGCGCACGCGGTGCACCTGTCGGACGAGGGGATCGGCCGTATCGCTGCGACCGGTACCGGGGTGGCGCACTGCCCGACCTCCAACGGCCGTCTGGGTGCGGGGATCTGCCGTGTCACGGAGCTGTTGGATGCAGGTGTTCGGGTGGGTCTGGGTGTGGACGGCCCGGCCTCCAGCGAGTTGACCCCGCTGGTCGGGGAGATGCATCAGGCGCTGTTGATGGCGCGGGCCCGTAAGGGGCCGCAGGCGTTGGGAGCCCGCCAGGCCCTGGAGATGGCCACGCTCGGTGGTGCTCGGCTGTTGGGGCGGGAGGCCGAATTGGGCTCACTCACGGTGGGCAAGCTCGCCGACATCGCCCTGTGGCGGGTGGACGGGTTCGGCCAC